>JANNHC010000659.1:0-2295 GCA_031404215.1 Acidobacteriota bacterium | reverse complement strand
GCGATCTGGTCGCCGTACTACAAGATCACGCTCAGCCAGGAGGGCCCCGACACCGTCGTCGAAGTGAATAACATCTTTCACCAGTCGATGGCGCCGGTCGAGCAGAAGGAATACTTCTACCAGTGGCCGTACAGCGTATTCGGAGACACGTTCCAGGACGTCCTCATCCTGGGCGCCGGATCCGGCACGGACGTCGCCGCGGCGTTGCGGCACGGCGTGCGCCACGTGGA
This sequence comes from Acidobacteriota bacterium, assembly GCA_031404215.1. Classification (GTDB taxonomy): domain Bacteria; phylum Acidobacteriota; class Vicinamibacteria; order Vicinamibacterales; family 2-12-FULL-66-21; genus JALZOC01. Next base: position 2,065 of record JANNHC010000659.1, on the reverse strand, counting down.
TGCCGTCGAGATCGACCCGGCCATCAGCCGTCTCGGCCGCGCGCATCATCCGGATCACCCGTATTCCGATCCCCGCGTCACCGTGATCAACGACGACGCGCGGCATTTTCTGCGGACGACGAAAAAGCAGTACGACCTGGTCGTGTTCGCGCTGATTGATTCGCTGACCATGCAGTCGAGTTTCTCGGGCGTGCGGCTCGAGAGCTACATGTTCACCGAGGAGTCCTTCCGGGCGGTTCGCGATCGCCTGAAACCGGACGGCGTGCTGATCGTCTACAACTACTTCCGCGAGCGATGGCTCGTCGATCGACTGGCGAACACCGCGGCGGTCGCGTTCGGCGCCGAGCCGCGCGTGCACGTCCACGAGGCTCGGGCATTTCTCGGCGTGCTGATGGCCGGCCCGCGCATGGCCCGGCTGACCGCGCCGCCGCGTGTGCCCGACCAGGTGACGGCCTTCAACCAGTCGCACGCTCCCAGCCCGGCACGGATTCACGAGCGCGATCCCGGGATCGAGCCGGCGTCCGACGACTGGCCGTTCCTGTATCTGCGCGATCGTCACGTGCCGCGGCACTACATTGTCGCGCTCGCGGTCGTGCTGGCGGTCTCGGTCGTGTCGGTCCTCCTGGCGCTCGGCGTGCTCGGCACGCCACAGACCGGCGCGCGGCGCTGGTCGTGGCAGTTCTTCCTGCTCGGCGCCGGGTTCATGCTGCTCGAAACAAAATCGATCATCCAGTTCGCGCTGCTATGGGGCTCGACCTGGGTCGTCGCCTCGGTGGCAATCGCGTCGGTGCTGACCATGGCACTCGTGGCGAACGCGATCGTGGCGCGGAAGGTCATCGCGCGCCCCTGGCTGGTCGCCGGTGTGCTCGTGGCCCTGCTGGCGCTGAACTACCTCATCCCAATCGGCCGCGTGACGTTCGACAGCCGGGTCGCGGAGTCACTCTTCTATGCCGCGCTGGTGTTCAGCCCGATTCTCTGCGCGGGGCTGCTGTTTGGCTCGGCCATCGCGCGTTCGACGGCCCTCACGCGTGACTACGGCACGAACCTGCTCGGCGCGATGGTCGGTGGTGTCGGTGAGTACCTCTCGCTGGTGACTGGATTCCGCGCCCTGCTGTTCGTGATCGCTCTTTGCTATGTCGGAGCGGTGCTCGCGCGGAGCCGGGAAAATAGGCGAGTCGTCCTGACCTAGAGAGATCTCGCGCAGAGAGGGCTGAGGATCTCGCGCAGAGGCGCGCGGAGGACGCGGAGGCGGCGCTTCAACGGGAGCTCGCGCAGAGGGCGCGGAGGACGCGGAGGCGGCGCTTCAGGGGACGCTGGCGGAGAGTGGGGACGTCATATTTTTCGCCATCACACGGGCTGGTGCTCGTAGCAGATTTTTTACCGAATCGACCCGAAACGACTGAAATCCAGCTCTTGTGCGCGGCATTGTCTGTGCATCATGCGGACGCCGTGCGCACAGAAGAGGAATTGAATCGTATCGCCGGAGAAATCATTGGCGGAGGGATGGCCGTTCACCGAGCCATTGGCCCCGGGTGTTTCGAATCGGCTTACGCTCCGTGCCTCGCATACGAGTTTCGGAAACGCCGCCTGCATTTCGCTGCCAAGGTCCCCATCACGATCCAGTATGAAAGTCTCGTCGTTCCCAGGGCATACGAGGCCGATTTCATCGTTGAAGATCGCGTCGTCGTCGAACTGAAGGCGACAAGCGCGCTGAGCCCTGTAGACGCCCGCCAACTGCTTACGTACTTGCGCTTTTCCGGTTGCCCACTCGGGCTGTTGTTGAATTTCGGGGCGGCCACGTTGCGTGATGGCATCAAGCGCATCGTGAACAACTTCCCGGACGGCACGCCCCTCACGGAGGTGGCTTCGAAGGTCACCGGGACGGCGGAAGAGCCAGGTATCTGAATCGACTCTGGGCGAGCCCGCCTGAGTGCGCCTCGGCATCCTCCGCGTCCTCCGCGCGTTCTGCGCGAGCCCTGCCTAAAGGTCTCCGCGTCCTCCGCGCGCTCTGCGCGAGCCCCGCCTAAAGGTCCCCGCGTCCTCCGCGCGCTCTGCGCGAGCCCTG
>JANNHC010000658.1:0-4436 GCA_031404215.1 Acidobacteriota bacterium | reverse complement strand
AGAACTCTTCTTCATCTCGCACTCGCGGCAGGTGAACGCTGTGGAGGTTTCGGCCAATCCGGACGGTCTGGCATTCGGGAGGCCGCGTACACTGTTTGAGGTGCCGGTCACGGCTTGGCTTCGAAATGCGATGGCGGTCTCGCCCGACGGCCAGCGCTTTCTGATCACCGTCGACGACTCCGACCGGCCAACACGCCTAAAGGTGGTGCTGAACTGGCACCGGTCCAGCTGAGCAGGCGCGAGCAGATCGGGAGTCGACTTGTGAGAGGCCGTGCCGCCGTGACCCCGACCATGAATCGTCGCAAGTTCCTGACTGCCGTTGCTACCATCGGCCTGACGTCGCGAGGCGTTGCGCTCTCGACGCCCACGTGCCTGGCGGGCGTCGCGACGATCGACATCACGCCTGAGCGCTCGCTCTGGATGGCCGGTTTCGCGCGCCGCACGCTGCCGTCGCAAGGCGTCGCGATGCCGCTGCACGCCAAGGCCCTCGCACTCAAATGCCAGGGACAGCCCACGGCCGTCCTCGTAACCGTCGATCTCCTGGGCCTGACGGCTCGGATCACCGGACGGGTCGCGTCGCTCGTTCAGCGCCGCTACCGAATCCGCCGGGCGGACCTCCTCTTCAACGCGAGCCACACGCACTGCGGTCCCGTCGTGGACGAACAGTTGTCGGTCGCGTACGACTTGTCGCCGGAGCAGTGGGCCGCCATCCGTACGTACACGGCCCAGCTCGAAGACAAGCTCGCCGCTGTCATCGGAGACGCCGTCTCCCGGCTGCGTCCCGCGCGGCTGAGGTACGCGCGCGACGAAGCCGGCTTTGCGGCGAACCGGCGCGTGAAGTTCAGCCCGCACGGGCCCGTCGATCACTCCGTCCCCGTACTCCGGGTGGACGCAGCCGAGGGCGCGGCGCTTGCTGTTGTCTTCGGGTACGCGTGCCACAACACGACACTGCAGGACACGTTCGTGCGGTATCACGGCGATTACGCGGGAGTCGCCCAAGCCGTGCTGGAACAGCGGCACCCCGGTTCGACCGCGCTCTTCGTCGCGGGCTGTGGCGCCGACGCGAACCCGCTGCCGCGCGGGACGCTGGAACTGGTGGAGGCCCACGGCACCGCGCTCGCGGATGCGGTCGATCGCGCGCTGAAGGCGGCGGGTCCGATCGATCCTTCGCTGCGCACGGCGTACGGCAGCGTCGACTTGCCGTTCGCGGGCGAGGCCGCACGCGAGCAGTGGAGAAGCCGCCTCGACGTCGAGGAGGTCTACAAGCGCCGCCACGCGGCGCTGATGAAGGCGGCAGTCTCCCGCGACGGGCGTCTCCCGGCCGCTCAGCCGAATCCGGTGCAGGTGTGGCGCTTCGGGTCGGGGCTGACGCTCGTGGCGCTCGGCGGGGAGGTCGTGGTCGACTACGCCCTCCGGCTCGCCCGCGAGTACCCGGAGCGCCGCATGTGGGTCGCGGGGTACAGCAACGATGTCTTCGGCTACGTCCCCTCCGTTCGCGTGCTTCGGGAAGGGGGCTACGAAGGGGGCGACGCCATGATCTACTACGGGCGGCCCGGCCCGTTCACCGAAGCGGTGGAAGGGTTGATCGTCGGTGAAGTGCGCCGGCTGGCAGGAGACCGGCGATAGGAGGTCGGGCTTTTCCGCTTTGACGCAGGAGGGAACGTGAAAAGACAGGTGAGCCGCCGCAGCTTCCTCGGAGCGGTCGTCGGGGTCAGCGCCCTCGCGGACACACACCCCGCGCACGCCCGCGCGCGCTCATCCGCGCAGTCCGGTCCTGGCCTGAGCTCGTCGAATGGCCCTGCCCTGCTCGGCGGAACGCCCGTGCGGCGCAGGCCGTTCCCTTCCTGGCCGGTGGCAGACGCGCGCGAGGAGGATGCGCTTGTCCGGGTGATACGCAGCGGCAAGTGGTTTCGTGGTGAGAACGTCGCGGCATTCGAGGCCGCGTACGCGTCGCTGACCGGTGCGAAGCACTGCCTCGCCACCGCGAACGGCACGAGCGCGCTCATCACTTCGCTCGCTGCGCTCGGCGTCGGACCGGGCGACGAGGTCATCGTCCCGCCCTACACCTTCATCGCCACGGTGAATGCCGTGCTGCTGATGCGCGCCCTGCCGGTGTTTGTCGACAGCGACATCGAGACGTTCCAGATCGACGCGCACAAGGTAGAGCAGGCGATTACCGGCAACACCCGCGTCATCATACCCGTCCACCTCGGCGGGTCTGCTGCCGATCTCGACACGATCATGGCGGTCGCGCAGCGGCGCGGCGTCACGGTCGTCGAAGACGCGTGCCAGGCGCACCTTGCCGAGTGGCGCGGCCGCAAGGTGGGCACGCACGGCAGAGCGGGGTGCTTCAGCTTTCAGGCCAGCAAGAATCTGAACTCCGGCGAGGGCGGTGCCATTCTGACCGACGACGAAGCGCTCGTCGAGACCTGCTACCGCTTCCACAACAACAGCCGCGGCCGGCGGAACACCGGCGACGATTTCTCGTACCGCAACACCGGCGCGAACCTGCGCATGACGGAATTCCAGGCCGCGCTGCTGACCGCCCAGATGACGCGCCTCGAAGCGCAGGCGCGCAGGCGCGACGAGAACGGCGCCTATCTCACGCGCCTCTTGCAGCAGATACCCGGCATCACGCCGGCGCGCATGTACACGGGCTGCACGCGGAACGCATACCATCTCTACATGTTCCGCTACGACCCCAGCCACTTTTCGGGTCTGCCGCGTGCGGCGTTTCTCAAAGCGCTCGGCGCCGAGGGCGTTCCCGCCTTGAGCGGTTACTCGCCGCTCAACAAGGAACCGTTTCTCGAGGACGCGCTGTCGGGGCCGGGATTCCAGGCGATATACTCCAGGGCCCGGATCGACGCGTGGCGCGCGCAGAACCGCTGTCCTCAGAACGACCGACTGTGCACCGAGGCGATCTGGCTTGTCCAGACGATGCTGCTCGGACCGCGGCAGGACATGGAGGATATCGCTGAGGCGGTGCGAAAGGTGCGCGCGCACGCGGCGCAGCTGGCCAACGCGTCGCCACTCGCGTAGCCTGCTGACTGTGCACCACACGATGACACGCTTCGTACCGCTTGCCGCGGCGTACCTCTTCGGATGCCTGGCGATTCCAACGGCGAGCGCCGCCACTCGCCAGCAGACAACTTCGGCGGACCGGGTCCCGAGGTCGGCCGTCGCGACCGCCACTACGGAGGCCATCACAATTGATGGCGTGCTGGACGAGCCGATCTGGAGCTCGGCCCCGAAAATCGGTGATCTGATTCAGCGGCAGCCTGCGCCCGGTCGGCCCCCGACGGAAAGAACCGACGTCACGCTCCTGTACGACCGAGATCATCTCTACGTCGGCGTCATCTCGTACGACTCCGAACCGCGGCGGGTCATCGGCACGCAGATGGCGCGCGATTCCAGCCTGTCCTCCGACGATCGCGTCGAGATCCTGCTCGACACCTTCCGGGACCAGCGCAGCGCGTTCTATTTCGCGACGAATCCATCCGGGGCCCTCGTGGATGGCGTGGTCGCGAGTGGCCAGTTGAACGCTGACTGGGACGCTATCTGGGACGTGCGCACCAGACGCACAGACCAGGGATGGATCGCGGAGTTCGCGATTCCCTTCAAGAGCCTGAGCTTCCCGGCCGGGCAGACCGTGTGGGGCTTCAACATTGCCCGCCACATCTATCGGAAGCTGGAGGAGAGCCGTTGGTCGGGTGCTCGTCTGGACACGCCGCTCTACCAGGTCTCCGAGGCCGGCGAGATTACGAATCTTGCGGGCCTGACGCAGGGGACTGGCCTCGACGTCCGCCCGTTTCTCGCGGGGCGCTGGCTGCACGTCGGGGGTCAGGGCGACCCCAGGGGAAAGCCGGGCCTCGACGTGTTTTACAACATCACGCCCAGCCTGAAGCTGACCGCGACCTTCAACACCGACTTCGGAGAAACGGAAGTCGATGCGCGACAGATCAACCTCTCGCGCTTCTCGGTGCTCTTTCCGGAGAAGCGGTCGTTCTTCCTGCAGGGGGCAGGTGTCTTCGGCTTCGCGAGTACGGGCCCGGAGCCTGCAGGGGGCATTCCCCCGGCCGGCGCCGACGTGTACCCGTTCTTCAGCCGGCAGGTCGGCCTGCTCGGCGGGGAGGAAGTGCCCATCGATGCGGGCATCAAGCTGACAGGCACCGTCGGCCGCACCGATGTCGGCCTGTTGAGTGTGCGCACGGGTGATCTCCCGATCGTCAGGGAAAAGAACTTCCTGGTCGGCCGCGTCAAGCGGAACTTGTTCCAGCAGTCGTACATCGGCGCTATCTTCGCGGGCGGGTCCCCTGCGCGAGGGCAGTCTGGCCAGACCTACGGCGCCGACATGCGCCTCGCCACATCCCGCTTTCTGGGACGGCCGAACAATCTGGTGATGAACGCGTACGGGGTGAGGAGCGTCAATGAAGGCG
>JANNHC010000657.1:0-4910 GCA_031404215.1 Acidobacteriota bacterium | reverse complement strand
GAGGTCGAGGACGATGGCGTCGCCGCCGGGGAGCGGTTTGATCGCTTCATCGAGCGAACGCACGCGCAGGTAGCCGAGGCCCGCGCCGAGATCGGTGAGCTCGGTGGCGGCAACGCCCCCTTGCCCCAGCTCTCGTCCAGTGCAAGCGCCCGATCGGCCAGGGCGCGAACGGCCGGCATGTCGATCACGAGGTCCGGCCTGTCGATGCCGAGGCCGATCGCCGATCCCCAGGATGCCGCCATCCAGTACAGAAGCGGCACATCCTTCTTGGCCGCGTTCGCGAACGCGGCGGCAGGATCGATCAGGAGCTTGGGGCCCGATTCCGGGAAACCGAACCTCCATGGCCCGAAGGCAATATCCCTTTGCCCGCAGATACAGTTTGAGCGCGCGCGCATTCAGGTGCGCGACCTTGTCGTGATGCTGGGCTTCGCCGAGCACCGCGGCTTCCGTTTCCAGGTACGCGACGCCGTACTGGGTGAAGTTGCTGCAGGTCGCGATCAGCAGTTCCTTGTTCTTCGGCGCAGAATCCAGGAGCGACTCGTAGAGCTTCAGACCGAACGGAATCGCGTTGCCGACGAGCTCCAGGTCGTCGTCTCTCGTGAAGACGTCGCCGCTCGACGCCAGCGTGCTGGCCACCATGCCGACCGCCTTGCGCTTCAGGAGCGCACATCCTGGCAACAGAGCCAGGGCGCAGACGAGGACCGTCACACGGGCGGTGACAGGTGGAGTTCGGGTCAACGTCGGCATGATTGAATGAGAAATTCTACAACGTCAGACGCCTGATTCCCTCAATATGGGTCCCCGGCCGCTGGCAAGTCGTGAAGGAAGCATGAGGAAAGGATGAAGAAATGACACGGTACGTCGCGTTTCTCCGCGCCATCAATGTGGGCGGGCACACGGTCCGGATGGAGATGTTACGACGGCTTTTCGAAGCATGGGGCGGCGCGAATGTCGAAACCTTCATTGCCAGCGGCAATGTCATTTTCGACACCTCGCGAAGGAACATCGACGCCGCCGAGCGAACGCTCGAGGAGCAGATGCGGAAGGCCCTCGGTTACCCGGTGATCACGTTCCTGCGCAGGGTTCCGGAATTGGCCGCGATTGCGGCGCACACGCCGTTCAGCCAGGCAGAGCTGGATGCGGGTACCCTGTTTGTCGGCTTCATGAAGGGCGCGCCCGATCGATCGGTCGTCCGGGCCGTCGAATCAAGCCGCAGCGACGTGAATGACTTCGCGATTAAAGGGCGCGAGCTCTACTGGTTGCGGCGCACCCAGCTGATGCAGTCAATCTCCTCCGGCCCGCCGCTCGAAAAGATCGTCGGGTCGCCGATGACCATGCGGAACGTCACCACCGTGCGGAGGCTCGCGGTCAAGTACTGCGGCTGACCTCATGCGTCGGACGGCATGTTCCATGAATGCCTGACCTCGGGAGCGACTGTCATGACCCGTATTGCCTGTGTGCTCGTCGGCCTTCTTGCGCTCGTCCCGGCCGGATCGCCGGCCGACATCGACGCCGTGGCATTCGCCCGCGCCTTTCGCGGCGGCACGGCCGATCAATATCGAAATCAGCAGGTGCGAGGAACGGGTGTGAATTTTCACGGGACGGTCATGGAACGCATCGCGGACGGGACGAGTCGCGCGTCGCTTGTGATCACGATTGGCGCGGTGCGAGAGCCCGCGACGCCCGCGCTCGTCAAGACGTGGGACGAATTTGTCGCCGCCGAGCGCGCGCGCACGACCATGGTCGCCGCGCTGAGTGGATCGAATCTGCCGCTCCCCGCCGCGAACGGCCCCCGGACCTACGAGTTTTCAGGCGTGTACGACGGGCAGGTGCGCACGATCATCCGCGTCCCCGCGGCCGCGGACTCGACGACTCCCGACAGCGGTCCGTGCAAGGGAGAACAGCCGCGAGGCGCCGGAAGCTTTTACTGCGCACCGCTACTGGTCAGTGCCACGGCGCGGCTGCTTGACACGCCGCAGTAGACCACGATCCCGGCTTACCGGGCCTCCCATTCCGCCGGCACCTCGACATACGAGCGATCCAGCTCCGACGTTGACGCGCATCCCAGCAGCTTGATGGTGCGAAGCAGATCCGCCCGCAGGATTTCGATCGCGCGGCTCACGCCCGCTTCGCCGGCGGCGCCAAGGCCATATGCGTACGCGCGGCCCACGAGGACCGCTCGTGCTCCCAGACACAGCGCCTTGGCCACGTCGCTGCCGCGGCGGATACCGCCGTCCACCAGCACTTCGACCTGTCCTTTGACCGCCGCCACCACTTCCGGCAGCGCCCGGATCGTCGCGTGCACGTCGTCCAGCTGGCGTCCACCGTGGTTCGACACCACGACGGCGTTCGCTCCCACGTCGATGGCGCGCCGGGCATCGTCGCCGATATGGACGCCCTTGACGACAATCGGCCCGTCCCAGGCCTCGCGAATCCACTTCAAATCGGACCATGTGACGACGGAGGCCTCGAGCGCCGTGCCGACGTCGGCGTACATCATGGGCCCCTCTCCGGGAAGGACGACATTCGGGAATTTCATCATGCCGCCGTCGCGGAAGAACCCGGCGAGCCAGTGCGGCTTGATCGCGAACTGCATGACGAACGGCAGCATCTTCCACGGATTGCGCGTGACGAGCTCCTTCATGCCGTTGCGGAGGTCGCGCTCGCGCATGCCGGCGACCGGCGTGTCGATCGTCACGACGAGCGCGGAGTATCCGGCCTTGCGGGCGCGCGCGATCGTGGCCCGGGCGACGTCGTGTCCGCCGACGAGATAGAGCTGGTACCACGCGGGTCCCGTCGTGGCTTTCTTGACGTCCTCCAGCAGGCAGCCCGACAAGGTCGAGAGGGTATAAATGGTGCCGAACGCCCCCGCGACGCGCGCCGCGACTTCCTCGCCGCGCGGATAGAACATCCGCGAGCTGCCGACGGGCGCGAGGAGAATCGGCACCGACAGCTCCGTGCCGAGCACGGTCGTTCGCAGGTCGTACTTCGGCACCGCCACCGCGCACCGCGGCCGGAAGATGATGTCGTCGTAGGCGCGGGAGTTGTTCGCGAGCGTGTGCTCGCGGTCCGCGCCGCCGTCGATGTAATCGAACACGGCCCTGGGCAGCCGGCGCCTGGCGGCGCGGCGGAGATCCTCGATATTGACTGCGCGTGATGTGTTCATGTCCCGGCCATATTATGATGGCCGCGCCCGAAATGACGTGGACGCCCTGGATTCAGGTTTACGATCCGCTCGGCAGCCCGTGGCTCAGCACGGCGGCCGCGGCGTTCCCGATCGTCCTGCTGCTGGTGGCGCTTGGGCTCCTCGAGTGGCGCGCGCACCTCGCGGCGCTGGCCGGCCTCGTGTCCGCGCTGGCCGTGTCGGTCCTCGTCTACGGCATGCCGGTGCCGACAGCCGCGGCCACGGCCGTGTACGGGGGCGCCTACGGCCTCCTGCCAATCGGCTGGATCATCCTGAACGCGGTCTTTCTCTATAATCTCACCGTCCACACGGGGCAGTTCGAAGTCGTCAAGTCGTCTGTGGGACGCCTGTCGAAGGATCGGCGGGTGCAGGCGCTGCTGGTGGCGTTTTCGTTCGGCGCGTTCATCGAGGGCGCCGCGGGCTTCGGCACGCCGGTCGCGATCTGCTCGGCCTTGCTCATCGGCCTCGGGTTCACGCCGCTCTACGCGGCGGGCCTCTCGCTCATCGCGAACACCGCGCCGGTGGCATTTGGCGCGATTGGCACACCGATCCTGACGCTCGCGGCGGTCACGGGCATACCGGCGCACACGCTCGGCATCATGGCCGGCCGCCAGCTCCCGTTCGTGTCGCTGCTCATCCCCGCGTGGCTCGTCGTCACCATGAGCGGCTGGCGAGGACTCCGCGGCGTGTGGCCGGCGGTGCTCGTCTGCGGGGGCACGTTCGCCCTCGTGCAGTACGCCTGGAGCAACTTCGTCGGCGTCGAGCTGGTGGACATTGTCGGTGGCCTCGCGTCGATCGCGGCGCTCGCGCTGTTCGCGCGGGTGTGGCGGCCGCGCGATGTCTGGGACTTTCCTGCGACTGGCGGCTCGGCGCCGCCGACCAGTGACGCCGCGCCACCACTCGCGGCGGTGTTTCGCGCGTGGATGCCGTGGCTGTTTCTGTCCGTCGCCGTGACTCTGTGGGGGCTTGCACCGGCGAAGGCGTTCCTCAACGGCGGGCCGCGCGGGTTCGAGACGTATCGCGCGGGGGAGCGGCCGTATGTCAGCCGCGTGCTGTCGCCGTCGTGGACGGTGCCGCTGCTCCACCGCGCGGTGTTTCGCGATTACCCGGTCGTGCCGGCGGCCGTCGAGCACGCGCGCATCCAGGATCCCGCGTATCGCAACGAACGGGCCGAGGCCGCCGTCTTCACGTTCAACTGGGTCTCGGCCACCGGCACCGCCATTCTGCTGGCGGCGATCGCTACGGCCCTGTTCCTGCGGGTCTCGCTCTCCCAATTTCTCTTTGTCGCGGGATTGACCGCGCGGCGCATGCGGACCTCGCTCGCCACCATCATGCTGATGCTCGCGCTCGGTTTCGTCACGCGTTACGGCGGAACCGACGCCACGCTCGGCCTCGCGTTCACGAAGACCGGGTGGCTCTATCCATTCTTCGCGGCGGTGCTCGGGTGGCTGGGTGTCGCGCTCACCGGATCCGACACCAGTTCGAACGTGCTGTTCGGCAGCCTGCAGAAAATTACCGCGGAGCAGCTCGGGTTCAACCCCGTGCTCATCGTGACGGCGAACAGCACCGGCGGCGTGATGGGCAAGATGATCGACGCCCAAAGCATCGTCGTGGCCACTGCGTCCACCGGGCAGGTCGGGCAGGAAGGACGCATTCTTCGATTCGTCTTCTGGCACAGCGTCGCGCTGGTCGTGATCATGGGCATCATCGTGATGCTCCAGGCGTA
>JANNHC010000656.1:0-4193 GCA_031404215.1 Acidobacteriota bacterium | reverse complement strand
ACCAGGCCGGCAACGAGCGCGACGGCCGCCGCCGCGGCACCGGGCTCGGCCTGGCCATCGTCGCCGGGCTGGTGCAGGAGATGCGCGGCCGCGTGGTCGCCTCCTCGCACGAGGGGCGGCCGGGGACCACCTTTGTCGTCGAGCTGCCGTACCTCGATAAGCTGACGGCCGTCGTCAGCAGCCAGGCAACCGAGGCGTTGAAAATGCAGGCAGGTGAAATCGACCTGATGACCAACGCCGATATCCGTTCGGAGGATTACGCGGCATTCAAGCGGGTCGCTGACCAGGGCCGTATTCGCCTTATCGATGCGGGCGTGGGGCTCGATCCCAGCCTGCTGTGGTTCAACCTCTCGCGAGCGCACGCCGACGACCCGCGAAACGCGTGGCTCCGGCAGAAAGCATTCCGACAGGGGATTTCGTGCGCCGTCGATCGGCAGGCCATCGCCAACACGGTCTATCTCGGCGCCGCCATTCCGATTTACGGCCCGATCACGCCAGCCAATCGCACGTGGTTTACGGACGTTCGGCCCGCGTGCGAACACGATGTCGCCGGGGCCCGTGCACTGTTCGCGTCGGCGGGCCTCACGGATCGCAATGGCGACGGCATGCTGGAGGATTCGACAGGGACGCCGGCGAGATTTTCAATCCTTACGCAGACCGGCAACATCCGCGCGCGCGTCATGGCTGTCGTCCAGGAGCACCTGCGCCAGGCCGGCCTCCAGGTGGATGTCGTCGCCGTGGAGCCCGGGGCCATTTTTCAGCGGTTCGGTCAGGGGAACTACGACAGCATCTACTACGGCGTGCAGGCCAGCGCGACGGATCCCGCGCTCAACCCGGGTTTCTGGCTCAGCTCCGGTGATTTCCATTTCTGGAACCCGGGACAGAAGACACCGGCGACCGACTGGGAGCGCCGGATCGATGCGCTGATGCAGCGCCAGTCGGCGACGCCCGACCTGACCGAGCGGCAGCGTGCATTCGCGGACGTTCAACGCATCTTCGTGGACGAACTTCCGGCCATCTACTTCGTGACCCCCAAGGTGACGCTTGCGGTAAGCTCGCGCGTGGTGAATCCGCGGCCGGCGCCGCAGATCCCCCAGCTCCTCTGGAGCGCCGAGTCGCTCGGGGCTGCCAGAGCCCGGCGTTGATCGGACGAAGGTAAGGCCCACAACCGTTTCAGCCGAAAAACAGGACGTGCACAGCGGGCTTGGACGCTTCATGCTGCGGCGCGCGGTATTTGCCGTGCTGCTGGTTTTCGTCGTGTCGTCCGCGTCGCTCGTGCTGGCGCGTCTTGCACCCGCCGACGACGCGTTCGGTACCGATCCCGCAATCCTGGCCGCCGAGCGCCATCGGCTCGGGCTCGATCAACCTCTTTTCGAGCAGTATGCGGACTGGCTGGCGCGCGGCGTGCGGTTCGATTTCGGAGAGTCCCTCCGGTTCCGGCGGCCGGTCGCGGCGCTGATTCGCGAGCGGGCCGGCAACACCGCGCTTCTGGGTCTTTCGGCGCTCGGGCTCGCAACGCTTGTCGGCATCCCTGTGGGGGTCTTCACAGGCAGCCGGCTCGGCGGCGTGCTCGTCGGGGCCGCGCGTGGCGCGTCGATCGCGCTCCTCTCCGTGCCCCCCCTCGTCACGTCACTGGTGCTGCTGCTCGTGGCGGCGCGCACCGGGTGGTTCCCAACGGGAGGACTGCCCAACGTGCCCGCTGGCGCCGGGCCGATCGACGCGGCTGCGATCATCACGCGGCATCTCTTTCTGCCCTCGCTCGCGCTCGCGCTGCCCATCGCCGCGTCGCTCGAACGATTGCAGTCGCGCGCGCTCGCCGAGGCGCTCGCGGACCCCTGTGTGGTCGCGGCGATCGCGCGCGGCGTCCCGAGGCGGCGCGTCATCTGGAAACACGCGTTCCGCCTTGCGCTGAAGCCGGTGCTCGCGATCTACGGCATCACCATCGGCAGTGTCCTCAGCGGATCGTTTGTCGTCGAGATCGTCATGTCCTGGCAGGGCCTCGGCGACCTGATGTACCAAGCCCTCCAGGCCCGCGATCTGTACCTCGTCGCCGGCTGCGCCGCCGCCGGATCCTGCTGCCTGGCCCTGGGCATCCTCATGTCGGACCTGGCGCTCGTGGCGGTCGATCCCCGGGTCGAGGAACCCTCGTGATGTCGAGCGTGCGCGCAGGGAGGCTCCTCCTTGCCTCGATCGCGTTCACAACCGCCGCCGCATCCGTGATTGCTCCTCACGATCCCGGCCGCCAGTTCCCCGACCTCGCCTACGCGCCGCCGATGCGCGCCCACGTCTTCGACGACGAGTGGCACATCCATCGCCCCTTCATCTATCCGCTGCGTCTGGTGGACCGCCTCGAACACAGATTTGTCGAGGACCACGCTGCCAGGGTGCCGCTCCTGTTCTTTGAAAAGGGGGCGATTGTGACAACCGGCTCGACGCCCTGGCTGGTTCTCGGCGCGGACCCTCTCGGTCGAGACGTCTTCGGGCGGGTCGTGCGTGGGGCGCGGCTTTCGCTCGGAGTCTCCGCCGTCGCCGCTGCCGGAGCCCTGCTGCTCGGCGCCCTTGTCGGCGCCATAGCCGGATTCCAAGGTGGCCGGCTCGACGACGCGCTGATGCGGGTCGCCGATTTCGTGATCGTGCTGCCGGCCGTCTATGTCGTCATTGTTCTTCGGGCCGCCATGCCCCTGGTCCTGACCAACGCGCAGGTCTTCTGGACGATGGCGGGAATCCTGAGCCTGGCAGGCTGGCCGTATCCGGCCCGGGGGGTGCGGGCCGTGGTGGCCGCCGAACAAGGAAAGGAGTACGCAGAGGCTGCAAGGGCCGCAGGTGCGGGACCATCGCGGATTCTGCTACGCCACCTGCTTCCGGCCGCGAAAGGGTTTCTCACGGTCCAGGCGACGCTGCTGCTGCCGGCCTTCATTCTGGCCGAGGCGACGCTTTCGTTTGTCGGGTTCGGATTCGCGGAACCTACTCCAAGCTGGGGAGTTATGCTGCACGAGGCCTCGCAGGTGGGTACCTTGGCGGATGCCCCGTGGCTGCTGGCCCCCGCCGGTGGAATCGTCCTTTCGGTGCTGGCTCTCCATCTCGCCTCTGGGATCCGCACGACCGGTTCGATCCCAGCCAAGATGTAAGTATCGCCTAATCAACAACTTACGCAGACCATTTTGGAACACCGCTGTTCCGATACGGCACACGTCGTATTGCAGCATTTCACAGGTGATTTTAAACCCGGACACAGATCCCGCTCCTGTGTGTTCCAGGACGGGGCAAACTCGGCCGATCTCCCGCGCCAGACGACCTTTGAAGTTTGCGCCTGTCATGACAGCTAAATATCAGTAGTAAAGATACTTAGGTGCTACGCACCCTTGTGCCCTGCAGGGCTGGCCCTACCCTTGCTCTTCCGTAAACGTCACTCGTCTTTTAGACTGGACTCTTTCGAAAGGTATTACCGTGCTGCGATGGTGTGCTGGATTGAGGGTAGGACTGGCGGCGACGCTGGTTTTTGCCCTTGCGGGGGCGACGCCGGCTTACGCCGCCCGCGCAGGGGATCACCCCAAGCTCGACAAGAAACTGAACGAGCGCGCGTCTCAAGGCGGAACTTCAAAAGTCATCGTCATGTTGAAGCCCGGCTGGAGCGCAGATACCGAGGCCAAGAAGCTCGGAGGGAAGCTCGGTCGCACCCTTGGCCTGATTAACGGAAAGGTGCTTGAACTGTCTAACGGGCAGCTCAAGAAACTTGCCGATCATCCTGGTGTAGAACGCATCGTCCACGACCGACCCACGGGCGGCGAGATGAATCGCGTGGCGGTTACGGTGGGTGCACGCGCGGTGCAATCGACGTACGGTTATCGCGGGGCCGGTGTCGGCATCGCGGTCATCGACTCGGGCATCATGTCGTGGAACTACGACATGTCCTACCAGGGTTGGTCGAGCGTGGTCAGGACGTCGGGCGGCCAGCGGGTCGTCGCGTTCTCTGATTTCGTCAACGGTCGCACGACGCCGTATGACGACAATGGCCACGGAACCCACGTCGCTGGAATCATCTCCGGCAACGGGCTCCTCAGCCTGACCGCACGCGCGGGCATCGCGCCCGACGCGCATCTGGTCAGCCTGAAGGTCCTTGACCAGAACGGCCGCGGCGTGATCAGCAGCGTGATCGCCGCGCTCGATTGGGTGGTCACCAACAGAGCGGCCTA
>JANNHC010000655.1:0-2540 GCA_031404215.1 Acidobacteriota bacterium | reverse complement strand
GTTCTTCATCGGCAAGGACGCGCGCGATCTCGAAGCCCTCATCGAAGGCGTGTATCTGGCCGATTCCAATTACAAGTGGCAGGGGCTTCCTTTCTGGGTGCCGGTCGCGAGTCTCGAGTTTGCAATCCTTGATTTACTCGGCCGCGTAGCCGGCAAACCGTTGGGCGAACTGTTCGGTGGTGTCGTGCGCCGCGACGTCGCTGTTTATCGAGCGAGCGGCAATCGCGGCAACACTCCCGAGGCGGAGATCGCGTACCTCCCGCGTCTGGTCGGCGAAACCGGTGCCAAGGCGATCAAGTTCCGGCTTGGCGCGCGGATGCGGTACGACGATGCATCGACCCGCCGAGATTTGGCAATGATCCCGCTGACCCGAAAAACCTTCGGCGACACGATGACGATCTATGCCGACGCAAACGGGTCCTACGACATCCCCACGGCCTTGAAAATCGGGCGCGTGATGGAGGAACACCACCTCGCGTTCATGGAGGAGCCGGTGCCGTTCGATCACTACGACGAAACAAAGCAGATCACTGATACGATGCCGCTGCCCGTCGCCGGCGGCGAACAGGAAAGCAGCCTGCGGCGTTTCCGCTGGATGATCGAGCACAGGGGCGTCGACGTCGTGCAGCCCGATCTCTTCTACTTCGGCGGATTTGTGCGCTCCATCCGAGTCGCCCGTATGGCCGCTGAGGCGGGAATGCTGTGCACGCCGCATATGTCCGGCGGCGGACTGGGCTACCTCTACGTCGCACATTTCGCGTCGTGCGTGCCGAACGCGGGGCCATTCCAGGAATACAAGGGACGCGAAACGTCGCCGCCGGTCACGTCCGATACGTCGTCGCTGTTGACCGTGAACGGCGTGTTGACCGTGCCCAGCGGCCCGGGCCTCGGCGTGACGATCGATTCGTCGTTCGTGAATGGAGCGACCCGGCTCACGTAGGCAGGCTCCGTAGGACCCTTCACTGTCAGATGGCCGGCTTCGCCGCGTTGCTCCCAAGCGCCGGGTCGTAGCAGACGAGTTCGAGTTGGTTGCCTTCTGGATCAAGAAAGTACAGCGAACGCCATCTGACCCAGTCGTGGTTCTTTACTGTGACCTTGAGCCCCAGCCCCTCCAGACGTCGCCGTTCGAGATCATAATCAACGAGCGATATAGTGAAGGCCAGGTGGTCCACCGTCGTGTGCTCGGAGCCGACCGGCACCGACCGATCAAACAAGCCGAGCACGTCCTGATAGAACCGGCTCATCTGCGGCAAGTTATTCACTCGCAGCGCAATTTCGCCCAAAGATTTGACTGCTGACCGTGGTGCCATAGTCGATAGCTACTGCCTGGCCAGACGCAGCGCCCGCGTGTCGCTACTCTCCGATCACGGCCACTTCGTGATCGAGGATGGAATCCAGTCAGGGCACCCGGGCGCCGACAGACTCCCGAATGGCGCGGCCCGCCGCGCGCAGGTTGTCCAGCCGCATCTCGGAATACTTGCGGGACAGAATGATGCCGTGCGCCCCGCCGGCGAACGTGGCCTTGACAGCCTGATACACATCTTCGGGGTCGTCTTTTTTTCCTTCTCGCCCGTTGGGATATCGATCTCGATTCCCGGCCAGGAGCCTTCTCCGGGAGGATGCTCGTGTTCTTGTAGTACTGCGGGTGCGGGGTGGCGAAGTTTCCGCCGTGGTACTTGTCGTCGTACTCCTGTTTGCCGTGATCCGGCAGCGCGTTGCCACGCGGCTGGCGTCCGCCGATACCGCGGCCATAGGTGAAAGTCCCCAGGAACAGCGTGTTGATGCCCACCTGAATGCCGATCGCGGGTGCCGCGGCCTGCGCCTCCAGAGAGGAAAACGACCCGAACATGGCGGCGCCCGTCGCCCCCCCTGTGACTTCGATGAACTCTCGGCGGTTCATGCATCCGTCCTCCACGCGACCCGGAGTCGCGCCGCTACTGCAGTTTCAGCAGAAAGATCCCGTACCCGACGCCTGTCGGGTCGCTGCTGCGGGCCGATTGGAATGCCATGGTCCTGCCGTCCGGGCCGACCACGGGATTGGAAGCCTTGTACCCTAAATAGTCTCCCCACCGGGTCAGCCGCACGAAGTCTGTGCTGTTCGGCTCGAGCCTCAGCTTCCAGATGTCGATGTAATTCGAATTATGCTGGCGCTGCTCGCGGCTCGATTCGACGAGCGTGTGCTCTCCGTCCGGAAAGATGCCTTCGACCTCGTTGTACTCTCCCGCAATCTTTCGATACGTCGTCACTTTCCCCGTGTCCAAGTCGATTCCGAACACGTCGCCAAACGGCGATCGGTAGCACGTATAGGTCAACTCCGTGTCGTTCTTGCGGAAATCCTGCGCCTCCAGCGTGCATTCGGGCGCCTTGGCGCGAAGGACTTCTTTCTTGTTCGCGAGCTTCGGCTGACCGGCCTCCTCCACGATATCCGCCGTGTAGACAATTGACTCGCCCTCACCGAGCAGATCGGGATACTGCCCGCGCGTGTTCGACCAGGCGATTTTCGAGGTCTTCCGCGAGATGGCCACGCCTTCCGAGATCTT
>JANNHC010000654.1:0-1683 GCA_031404215.1 Acidobacteriota bacterium | reverse complement strand
CAGAGTCCGGTGTGGGGCTCCGGCTGCTGAGCGGGCAGCGGCTCGCGGAGCATCCGGTCGCCTTCGCCTGGATGGCACGGCCGCACCTTTTCACGAGTCGTTCGGGGAGTCTTCCGTTTCGACTCCAGATGAAATCGGTCCAGCCTTTCTCCTTCATCGGTGAGACCACGAACGCTGACCACGGTTCCGTAGTCCCGTGACAGGACGGTGACGCCAATTTTCTGGTGACAGCCGCCGCCGTAAGCGCGGAGGATCTCCCGCTCGCGCGTCGCTTCGACGAACGTCGTTTCATCGTTGAGAGCAAGTACAAGGGCGGCGATCTCCGCGTTACCGTCGGTGGCGATCTCCATTGCCAGCGCCCCCTGCGCGGCACCGGTCGGATTCTCACTCATCGGCAGAATCATCCACTGGCATTGATTGATGGCAGCACGGACTCCAGCGCGCATCGACTCGAGCTCGACAGCTGGCGATGTAAGGAGCCGATCAAGAGCAGCCTTGGCCACGACCAGACCGTGATGCTCTCCTCCGATCAACTTGCGGAGTCGTGTCGGCACATTGCCGCGAACGTGGATGAACTCAACCCGGAGGTTCTGAATGGGCAGAGCCGAGGCCAGGAACGGCGTGAGGTTAGTTGTTCAGATCGTTCCGGCCGTCCTGGAGGAAGACGCGGATCGGCTTGGGCTCCGTCTTGCGGATCAGCAAGGGGAACTGGTTTCCGCCCCGAAGCCCCACGTACGTGCCGATCGCGCTGAACACGCGGCGGAACGCGTCCGGGCGCTGCCACGCGGCGGCAAACGCCGCGATCGCGCCGCTGCTATTGCCCGCAATCGCGCGATCGTTCGGGTCGTTCGACAGCGTCAGGCCGTGCGCCTTCGACACGAAGGGCAGCAGCTCGTCGAGCAGAAAGCGCGCGTAGTCGTCGCTGACCGCGTCGTACTCGACGCTGCGGTTCATGCGATCGAGCGCGTCGGCCGACGGCGCCCTTACGCGGCCGTGCATCACGAACACGCCGACCATCGGCGGGATGGCTTTCTTGTGAATCAGGTTGTCGAAGACGACGGGCGCGCCGTATTGCAGGCCGTCCTGGAACACCATCACGGGCGCCGGCTTCGAACGATCGAGCTGTTTCGGTACGTAGACCCAGTACTCCCGCCACGTGCCCGGATAGATCCGGCTCTGGTCGAACTCGCCCTTGGTCACGTCGCCGGTGGGCGTGCCGGGCTGCACGCGCGAGTCGGGCCCCGGCTGCGGCCCGGGTGTGGCGGTTGGCGGCGCCTGATCGGATCCGCGCGTCTCCATCAGGCCGGCGCCGAGGGTGATGGCGACCACGGCGCCACACGTTCGCGCCAACCTTATCCGCCAGGGAGTTCTCGTCATAGCGTCTCCGCGTGAGGCAGCGCTACCAGGCTGCGTTACGGCATCAGGACCAGGGGGTCAGGACCGGGTCGTCTACTATCGCGTCCGTTCAGATGGCAGCTCCACACTGTACAGCGTGTCGCCGGCGGCGTTGCGCAGCGTGGCCGTCAACGCCTCGGTCTTCGCGTCCACGATGACGGTGTCCTTGGGGCGCGTGGGTGAGCCGGCTGGGGCGGCGGCGAACGTCGTTTGTGCCAGCGTGCAAAGGCACACGGCAGCCACCGTGGATTGGAAGAGGTGTTTCACAGTAAAATAAGTCGTAGCAGC
>JANNHC010000653.1:0-4735 GCA_031404215.1 Acidobacteriota bacterium | reverse complement strand
GCCCGGACTTACCGACGCCGATACCCGCGGCGGCCACGACGGCAAGGATCCACTGAACCGGAGTAAGGTCGGGCATCGTCCATCATCAATCAGCAGTCAAGAATCAGCAATCCAGCAGGGATCCTTCCAGTTATACTGGAGGTTTCCCCTGCGATGCTCATCAAAGCGCTCACGCCTCACGTCAGCTCTCGAACCCGCGCGAAGGGGCTCGACTACTTCCGATCCGGCGGCGTGCTCGAAATCGCCGGCGGGGAATGGACGGCGCATGCGGTCGTGCGCGGCACACGCGACTATCGCGTCGATCTGCTCCGCGAGAGCGGGACCGATCGCGTCACGGCGTCGTGCGAGTGCCCGTTTTACGCGGACCGCGCGGAGATCTGCAAGCACATCTGGGCCGCGCTGCTCGAAGCTGAAGGTCGCGGACTCCTCGCAGGTGATGGCTCGATCCTCCCCGGTGCGACGCTCGAGCCCGAGTATCGGCCTCCCCCCGATGTCGCGCGCCCGGGCACGATGGTCGTGGCGCCGGGCGGCAAACTTCCCGGCAAGCCTCCGGCGTGGGAGCGATTCCTCGCCGAGCTCCAGCAGGACGTGGCGGCCGCCGAACGCGCGCTTCCGGCGCCGCGATTCTCCAACGGTGAGATTGTCTACGCCGTCGACGTGCGCGACACGCTCACCGGCCGCGGCACGGTGATCAACGTGCTCTTTCGCCAGCGCCGCAAAAATGGCGCCTGGACCAAGCCCAAAGGGGTCAGCCTGACACCGCTCGAGGCGGAGCACTTGGCCGACGCGGACGACCGCGACATCCTGTCGCTGCTCATCGGCGCTGGAAACGCCTGGTCGTATGGATCGACCTACGAGGCGGGCTATCCGCGGTCGCGATACGTGCTCAACGGGCCGCTCGAGGACCGCGTGCTGCCCATGATCGCGCGCTCGGGCCGTGGCCATCTCGATCGCATCGGCGAGCACCAGGGTCTTTTCCCTTTCACCTGGGACGACGGTCCGCCCTGGCGGTTCGATCTCGCGATCGACGGCGACGAGAAAAGCGACGTGATTCGCGTGGACGGCACGTTCGGCCGCGGTGGCGAGCGGCTCCAGCTGCGCGAGCCGGTCCTCCTTCTCAGCCGGGGTTTTCTGTTCACGCGGCACACCGTGGCCCGGCTCGAAGTCGACGGGGGCTTCGCCTGGATTGCGCGGCTTCGCTCGTTCGGGCCGATGTCGATCCCGCGCGAACAGTCAACGGCGCTGCTTGAAACCGTGGCCAGGTCCGGGCTCGATCCCCTCGCGCTTCCCCCCGACCTGCGCTACGAGGTCGTCGAGGGCACGCCGAGGCCCCGTGTGCGCGTGGGCCGCCCCGAGCGGCAGAACCCCTACGCGCTGCGCCAGGACCTGCGGGCGACGGTGCAGTTCGAGTACGGCGGCGCGATCGTCGAAGGACCGCCAGGCGCCTCGGCGTACGACGCCGCGAACCGGCGCCTCGTCCGGCGCGATCGCGCGGCAGAGCAGGCCGCGATTGATCGGCTGCACGAGCTTGGTTTCCGCTACACCTGGAGCCACTTCGAGTCCCGGCAGCTGCTCGGCATCTCGCCGGAACAGTTCCCGCGCGTCGTCCATACGCTGGTCGGGGAAGGCTGGCGAGTGGAGGCGGAAGGGCGGCCGTTCCGATCCGCCGTCGGCATGCGGCTCGAGGTCTCCTCCGGCATCGACTGGTTCGACCTGCACGGGCAGATCGATTTCGGGGAGGGCCGGTCCGCTCCCTTCCCGCAGCTCCTCGCCGCGGTGGCACGCGGCGAGGATGTCGTCGTGCTGGACGACGGGAGTGTCGGTCTGCTTCCGGAAGAATGGCTGCGCCGCTACGCCACGCTCGCCGGATTCGGTGCCGCCGACGGCGACGCGATCCGTTTCCAGCGATCGCAGGCGGCGCTGCTGGATGCGCTGCTCGCCGTACAGCCGGCGATCACGTACGACGACACGTTTGCGCAGCTGCGCGCGGAGCTGCACACCTTCAGCGGCGTGCATCCGGTGGACCCGCCATCCACGTTTCACGGCACGCTGCGGGAGTATCAACGCGACGCGCTCGGATGGTTCGAGTTTCTTCGCCGCTTTCACTTCGGAGGCTGCCTGGCCGACGACATGGGGCTCGGCAAGACCGTCATGGTCCTGGCCCTCCTCGACGCGCGCAGGCAGTCACGAGCCAAGGGGGAACGCGCGCCTTCCCTTGTCGTCGTGCCGCGTTCGCTCGTGTTCAACTGGAGAGACGAGGCGACGCGCTTCGCGCCCGGGCTGAACGTCGTGGACTATACCGGCGCGCTGCGCGATCTGGACGCCATTCACCGCGCCGATCTCGTGCTGACGACGTACGGAACGCTTCGACGGGATGCGGCGGCGCTGCACGCGATCGAGTTCGACTACGCGATCCTCGACGAAGCGCAGGCGATCAAGAACGCCGCGACCGCTTCCGCAAAAGCCGCGCGGTTGCTGCGGGCCCGGCATCGGCTGGCGCTCAGCGGCACGCCCGTTGAAAATCACCTGGGCGAACTGTGGAGCCTGTTCGAGTTCTTGAATCCGGGACTGCTCGGATCGGCCAGGGCCTTTCAGCGGGCGAGTACCGCGCGGGCCCGCGGCGACGAGAATCTCGAATGGCTGTCGCGCGCGCTCCGCCCCTTCATCCTGCGGCGCACGAAGGAGCAGGTCGCGCCGGAGTTGCCGCGTCGCACGGAGCAGACGCTGCAGTGCGAGCTCGAGGGGGCCCAGCGCCGCCACTACGACGAGCTCCGCGCGCATTACCGCGAAACGCTGCTCGCGCGAATCGCGCGCGACGGCGTCAACCGATCGAAGATGCAGATCCTCGAAGCCCTGTTGCGGCTGCGCCAGGCGGCGTGCCACAGCGGCCTTGTCGATCCGGCACGCGCGCACGAGCCGGCGGCCAAGTTCGACGTGCTGATTCCGCGGCTGCTGGAAGTGGTGGCCGAAGGGCACAAGGCCCTGGTGTTCTCACAGTTCACCAGCCTGCTGGCCTTGCTGCGGCCGCGTCTCGAGGCGCTCGGGATCACGTACGAGTACCTCGATGGACGCACCCGCGATCGCGCCGCGCGCGTCGATCGGTTTCAGAGCGACCCGGCGTGTCCGCTGTTTCTCATCAGCCTGAAGGCCGGCGGCCTTGGCCTGAACCTGACCGCAGCGGAGTACGTGTTTCTGCTCGATCCCTGGTGGAACCCGGCCGTCGAGGCACAGGCAATCGACCGCGCCCACCGCATCGGCCAGGCCCGCCACGTGTTCGCCTATCGGCTGATCGCGCGCGACACCGTTGAGGAGAAAGTGGCAGAGCTGCAGCAGACAAAGCGGGATCTGGCCGACGCGATCCTGAACGCGGACGGCGGACTCGTCCGGTCCCTGCAGGCCGAAGATCTCGAAATGCTGCTGTCCTGACGCCCTGGCGGCGGCTGAGCTTGGCCCGGCACGAACAGTGCTTCGGACGAGCGGTATGACGAGCCGCACCATCGCGCTCATCGGGGTCTGTTCCATGTTGGGTGTTCCCGCGGTGTACGCGGGGAACGTGACGGGTGTGTCGGTCGCTCCCCGGACGATCACCGCCGGCAACCCGGTGTCGGTCACCGTGACGGGCACCGATCCGTGCGGCGCGGCGCACGTCATTTATGGTGACGGCGACGCCATTACTTATGCGATTACCGGCCTGCCGGCGACCCAGACGCACGTGTATCAGAAGGCCGGCAGCTACACGATTACCGCGAGGGGCATGGGCAATTGCGCGGGAGAAGCGACCACGTCGCTCACCGTGTCGGATCCGCCGCCTCCGCCCGCCCCGGCCGAACCGGCCGCTTCAATCAAGGCCGTTGAGATGTTGCCACGGCCCGCCCGAGTGCAGGAGCCAGTCGCCATCGTCGCCCGGGGCAGCGGGACGTGCTCGTACGAGGTGCATTTCGGCGACGGCACCGCCGAGCAGGTGCGTGCTCGGCTTCCTGAGGAAACGCACCACACGTACACGAAAACGGGCCGCTACACGGTGATTGTGAAACCGCATCCGCCGTGTGTCGGCAAATTCACGGAAGTGCTGCAGGTCGTGGATGCGGCGGAGGAGCCGGACCGCATCACGCACGTCGTGGCCACGCCAGAGGTGGGCGTGGCGGGAGAGCCGGTTGTGGTTGCCGTGCATGGGACAGGGCCGTGTGCATACGACATTTATTATGGGGACGGCAGCGCCCAGGATGCTGACGGCACGTTACCGCAGCACACACGCCACGTGTACGAGCGGAGCGGCACGTACGCGGTCGTGGTCAAGGCGCAGCCGCCCTGCTCGGGAAAAATCACCAAGCTCGTGCGTGTCACTGCGGATTCGCGTCCGCGCATGACGCAGATATCCGTCTCGCCGACGCCCGCCGCCGTGGGCCGTCCCGTGTTCATTACGATTGAAGGCGCCGGCACGTGCGAGTTCAGGATCGATTACGGCGACGGCGACTGGGATTCACGATCGATGAAACTTCCCGCCACGCTGCGGCACGTCTACGCCGCTGCGAACTTCTACGCGGTCGTCGCGGTTCCCGTCGGCGGCTCGTGCGCGGGCTCGGAGCGCGTCAGACTCGAGGTTCGATAGCGACGCGTCATCATTCGATTCTGATCAACTCGATATCGAACACGAGGGTGCCCTGCGGCTTGTCGGGGATGCCTTCGTAGGCGAGAGACGCGGGGATCCAGAATCGACGTTGCTCCCCTTCGACCA
>JANNHC010000652.1:0-1745 GCA_031404215.1 Acidobacteriota bacterium | reverse complement strand
CGCACGAGATGGAGCTGCTGGTGGAGTGGGGCGGCTACACGCCGATGCAGGCGATCGTCGCCGGCACGTCGAGCGCGGCGAAGCTGCTGGGCTGGGAGAACCGCGTCGGCACGCTCGCGGCCGGCCGCTGGGCCGATGTGGTCGCCGCGCCCGGCGACCCGCTGAAGGACCGCTCGGCGATGCCGCGCGTGAGCTTCGTGATGAAGGGCGGTGTCGTGTACAAGGGTGGGCCGGCCGCGGGCGTCGCGACGCGATAGGCACGACAACGAAACCGGCGCTGGCTGCGATCGTCCGCAGCCAGCGCCGGTTTCCTTGTTTCCGTGACTCAGTCCTGCACCGCTTCGACGATCAGCGATCCTTCGACGCGATCAGCCCGTACCGGAGCCCGACCTGCAGGCGCCGGCCCAGTCCCGAGCAGTTCGGTCTGCCAAGGTTGGTGTTCACCGGGTTTCTGATCTGCGTGTCGTAGCAACCAAAATTGTCGCTGTTGAACACGTTGAACACGTCCACGAGCAGGCTGGCGTTCGATCGTCCTGCCACCCGGAAGCCCTTCTCGAGACGCGCGTCCATGTTCTGGAAGCCAAACACATGGCCGATGCCAAGGAACGGGCGTGTCGGCGTTTCGAAGACGTAGGTCTTCTTCTGTCCCGGCGCGTAGCCCAGGCTGGCGTCTTCGGCATTGACCGCGATGCCTGACGCCAGGTTCACGATCGTGCTGAAGAGAAAATCCATCGGCAGCCTGACGATGGCGTTGCCCACGATCGCATGACGCTGGTCGTTGGGTGCGCGGAGCCTCGGCCGGTCGGCGACCGTCGGATACCGGTCATCGAACCCCCAGAAAATGTCCTGGCTCTGGCCCTGCTCCTCCGACTTGGAGATCGTGTAGGCGAGCCCACCGCCCCACCTCGTGCTTGCCACGATCGGGCGCTGCACCTGCATCTGGATCGCGTCATACCAGGTCTTCACCCGGTCATCGGCGACGAACACCGTGTTGTACGGCAGCTCCGAACCACCGCCCCATGAGCTGCCACGGATGAAGTTCATGTAGTTCTTGCCGCGCAGGCCATTGTACGAGAGCGTCACCTGTTGCGCGCCGACGTTCTGGCGCAGGCCGAACGACATCTGGATGGTCCGGGGCGGGACCATGTCGTTCTTGACAAGAAAGACTTCCGGCCTGCTCGTGGCCACCGCCAGCGCGCGGAGCTGCGCCGGATCGTAGTAGCTGTCATTGAAGACCGCGCAATTGATCTCCCCGGCCCCGCAGCTGGGCCTGAAGTCGATCCTCACCACGCTGAACTGGCGCCTGAACTGCTCGTCGAAGAGCGTATTCCAGTAGTTGCGGTCGAAGTAGAGCCCGCCGCCGCCGAAGACGACCGTCCTGCCGTCGCCGAACACATCGTACGATGCGCCGATTCGCGGCTGGAACGCCTTCTTGTACATCGGCCGGGTGTCCGTGCCGGTCGTGATGTAATTCTCGATCCCGCCAAGCTGCTGGATGACGTTGACGGTCCGTGCTCCGCCCGGCCCGAAGGGCGGAACCGGAAGGGGCTGGTCGACCGTCAGCGCATTGAGGCCGTACGCGCGCCGCAGGGAGTCCGCCAACGGAGCCGGCGTGACGTAATCGTTGTTGATGCCGTTCGTCTCCCCGTCCCAGCGGAGTCCGAGGTTCAGGATCAGCTGCTTCCCGATAGACCAGTCGTCCTGGAAGTAGACCCCAAACTGCTTGTTGTCGCTCTCGATCGTGG
>JANNHC010000651.1:0-17281 GCA_031404215.1 Acidobacteriota bacterium | reverse complement strand
CCTTCGGCGGGCGCCTGCGCGAGAAAGGTCGAGAACGGGTTGTTGTGCACGACCATCAGGAAGATGAAGAACATCTGGACGGTCGCGATCACGGCGACGACGTAGGGAATGAGCTCGCGGTGACGCTCGCGGTTCGTGTAGACCGCGATCGACCCGAAAATACTGAGCAGGAAGACCCAGAACATGATCGAGCCGTCGAGTCCGCCCCAGTACGACGCAATCTTGTAGGCCAGCGGCTGCACGGAATCGGAGTAGCGCTGGACGTATTTGATGCCGTAGTTGTTGGTGACGAACGCGTGCACCATCACGCCGGATGCGACGGTCATCAGGGCGGTGACGAAGTAGAACGCGCCCGTGCCGCTTTCGATCAGCCGGACCGATCGGCGGCGCGCGCCCGCGACCGAGGCCGCGACGGAGTACGCGCAGACGACGAAGGCGGTCAGCAGAAGAAACGAGCCGAGGGAAGACATAACTTGGTTCTACTCGGTTCTACGAGGTTCTGCCTGGGTTCTACCAGGGTCGGTTCAACTGCCGGGCTGGCCGGGTTGATTCGGGACGTACTTCGAGGGGCACTTCGCCATCACGCCGTTCGCGTCCACCGCGAATCCGTTGGGACCAAGATGTCCCTTGAGGACGACTTCGGATCCGTCCTTGAACGTGTCGGGCACGATCCCTGTGTAACTCGCGGGTACTACGGAACCCTTGTTCCGGATCTGGAACCGGTATTCGAGCGTGTCGGGCTTCACGAAAATCGATTTGTCCACGACGTATCCGTGAAGCTGGAGCCGCTTGCCATGCC
Organism: Acidobacteriota bacterium; assembly: GCA_031404215.1. Lineage (GTDB taxonomy): Bacteria > Acidobacteriota > Vicinamibacteria > Vicinamibacterales > 2-12-FULL-66-21 > JALZOC01. The sequence goes on along the minus strand of JANNHC010000651.1, from coordinate 16,482 downwards.
ACGCGCCGGGGTCGGTCATCACCTCGTCCACGTGGACGTAGTACTCGGTGCCGTCCTGCAACGTCGAATAGAACAGGCCGCCAAGCGCCAGGGACAGGACGACCGTGGTGGCGGCAACTTTGATAGATTTAGATTTCATAACGGTTTGCGGGTAACGCCTCTTCAGAATATCCCGCATTTGCCACGAGGGTCAATCGAGTTCGCGACGGTCTTGAAGAGCTGATGCACGGCTGAGATGGGAAGACCCACCACGTTCGACCAGGAACCGGCAATCGAGCACACGAATCGCGCGGCGCGCCCCTGGATGGCGTACCCGCCGGCCTTCCCCATGGGCTCACCCGACGCGACATACCACTCAATTTCCTCGTCGGAAAGGGCCAGGAACTGCACGCGCGTCGCCTCGGTGGCGCTCCACACCCCGGCTGCCGTCTGCGCGGTGACGCCGGTGTAGACGCTATGCGTGACGCCCGACAATCGGCGAAGCATCCGCCCGGCATCGGCCGGATCGGACGGTTTCATCAGCATTTCTCCGGCCTGCACCACGACCGTATCGGCCCCCAGCACGACGTCTCCCGGCTGCCCGCACCTCGCGAACACCGCCGCGGCCTTTTCCGCCGCCACCCGGGAGGCGTAGGATTCGGGCGCTTCCCCGTCGCGAGGCGTCTCGTCCACGTCGCCCGGCACCACGTCAAAGACGTACCCGGCCGACGCCAGCAGCTCAGCCCGCCGCGGCGACGCAGACGCAAGAATCAATCGCATGGAAAGTTGATAGTATCGAAACTCGGGAATCATGATTCCACTCCAGAACTTCTCGTCGGGCGTGCTCGCGGAAATCGTCCGGCGCCAGCCGGCGTCCAAAGAGCGCACGACGTTTGCGTGGCAGCTGGCCGTGGGCCAGGCGCTCGCACGCGTCACGACGGTCGAGCTGAAGGACGGCGTCCTCACGGTCCGGGCGGTCGATCGGCGCTGGATTCAGGAGATCGAGCGCGCCCGCGACGCCGTGATCCAGAAGCTGCAGCACCTGCTCGGCAAGGATCAGATTCTCCGGATCGTGACGCGATCGTAACGGTTTCCCACTCTTTGACTTATGCGTGAGAGCGTTCTCATTTCCGCAGTTCGTACACCGACCGGAAAATTCCTCGGCGCACTGACACACTTCAAGGCCACCGAGCTCGGCGCGATGGCGGTCCGCGAAGCGGTCGCGCGCGCTGGAATCGATCCGGGCTTGGTGGACGAATGCATCATGGGCCACGTCATCCAGGCGGGGAACGGGCAGAACCCCGCGCGGCAGGCGGCGCTCGACGGCGGCCTCGGCCAGCACGTGGCCGCGCTCACGATCAACAAGGTCTGCGGTTCCGGGCTGAAAGCCGTCATGCTTGCGGCCCAGGGGATCGCGACCGGCGATATCGACGTCGCCGTCGCCGGTGGCATGGAGTCGATGAGCAACTCGCCGCACCTGCTGCCGCGCGTCCGCGAAGGCTTGCGAATGGGCAACGGCACGATCGTGGATTCGATGATCAACGACGGCCTGTGGTGCGCGTTCGAGAACTGTCACATGGGCATGTCCGGCGAAGTCGTCGCCGACGCCTATTCGATCGGCCGCGCCGAGCAGGATGCGTACGCGGCGGAGAGCCATCGCAAAGCCGCACATGCCACACGCGAGGGCTGGTTCCGTGACGAAATCCTCCCGGTGACGATCCCCCAGAAAAACGGACCGGCCCTCGTCTTCGATCGCGATGAAGCGATTCGCGAAGAGACGACGATTGAGACGCTGGCTGGGCTGAAGCCCGCGTTCCAGAAAGACGGCAGCGTGACAGCCGGCAACGCGCCCGGCGTCAACGACGGCGCCGCGGCTCTCGTCGTGATGGCGGCCGGGAAGGCGCGCGAGCTGGGCCTCTCCCCCATGGCGCGGATCGTCGGCCAGGCCACGAGCGGGCTCGCGCCGAAGATGGTGCTGATGACCCCGGTCGAATCGATCCGGAAGGTCGCGGCGAAAATCGGCTGGACCCTGGGCGACGTGGACCTTTTCGAAATCAACGAGGCGTTTTCGGTACAGGCGGTCGCGGTCACGCGCGAGCTTGGCATCGATCCGGCGCGCATCAACGTTCACGGCGGCGCGGTCGCGCTGGGGCACCCGATTGGCGCGAGCGGCGCCCGCGTGCTGACGACGTTGCTGTATGCGTTGAGGCGGCGCAACCTGAAGCGCGGCATTGCGGCGCTGTGCCTGGGCGGCGGTAACGGCGTGGCGCTGGCGGTGGAGCGTATTTGAGGATGACAGGCATCAAACGTGTGGGCGTGATTGGCGCGGGGACGATGGGCAACGGGATTGCCCAGGTCTTCGCCCAGGCGGGATTCGACGTGCATCTCGTGGATCTGGCCGCGCCGGCGCTCGATCACGCGCGCGAGATGATCGAAACGAGCCTCGGCAAGTTCGTGGACAAGAGCAAGCTGTCGAGCGCCGAACGCGACGCGGCGCTCGCGCGCCTCACCACCGGCACCAACGTCGACGCGCTGTCCGCTTCCGATTTCATCGTCGAAGCGATCCTCGAGGATCCGGACGCGAAGCGCGCCTTGTTCTCGCGGCTCGACGCCTTGACGCGACCCGACGTCATCCTGTCGTCGAACACCTCCTCCATCTCGATCACCACGCTCGGCGCGGCGACGAAGCGGCCTGAGAAGGTTCTCGGCATGCATTTCATGAACCCTGTGCCGCTGATGTCGCTGGTCGAGCTGATTCGCGGGCAGGCGACGTCGGCCGAGTCGATGCTGACGGCGGCCAAGCTGTGCATGGAGCTCGGGAAGACAGCGGTCGAGGCCGCGGACTATCCGGGGTTCATCGCGAACCGCATCCTGATGCCGATGATCAACGAGGCGATCTTTGCGTTGATGGAAGGAGTGGGCACGGCCGAGGCGATCGACTCGGTCATGAAGCTCGGCATGAACCACCCGATGGGACCGCTGACGCTTGCCGACTTCATCGGGCTCGACGTGTGCCTCGCGATCATGAACGTGCTGCACGACGGCCTGGGCGATCCCAAATACCGTCCCTGCCCGCTGCTTCGCCGCATGGTCGCGGCGGGACACCTGGGCCGGAAAACAGGCCGCGGATTTTACGAGTACCAACGGCCGGCGTGAACGCCCGGCTCGGGTCGTCGGCCTCCCACGCAGGATAACGAGGGCCCGGAGACAATCACCAAAACCGACCCGACGTGTGCGAGAACGAGACAGGGGCGCTCAGATGCGCCTGGTGACGGCTGGAAATACACTGAAATACTTGGCGTTTCTGCGGGCATGTCCCTTGCCTTTGAGTGCCCCTGATGCTGACCACGACGACTGAGAACCCGCGGGACACCTTCGCCTCCGCCCCGCTCCAAGCCCCCGTCGCCGCGGCCCACGTGCCAGCGGAACGGATCGCGAGCAGTGTGGGCCCCGCGGCGCCGCGCGAACCGGCCATCAACGCGATGTTCCGGCGGATGTTCGATCTGAAGGCCTCGGACCTGCACCTCAGCGCGACCACGGCGCCGCTCGTGCGCAAGGACGGCGAGATGCGCCGCCTGCACGAGGCCGCCGGGCCGCTCACGTCCGCGATGATTCTGCAGCTGCTGAACGAGATCATGCCCTCGATCAACCGCGCCGAGTTCGAGGCGAGGCACGACACCGACTTCGCGTACGAGATTGCGGGGCTCGCCCGTTTCCGCGCCAACGTATTCAAGGACCGCCACGGCGCCGGCGCGGTGTTCCGTGTCATCCCGGCCGAAATCCTCACCGCCGAGCAGCTCGGGCTCTCGCCGCACGTGCTCAACCTCTGCCAGCTGAAGAAGGGGCTCGTCCTGGTGACCGGCCCGACCGGATCCGGCAAGTCCACGACGCTCTGCGCGATGATCGACCACATCAACAAGAGCCGCGCCGATCACATCATCACGATCGAGGATCCGATCGAGTTCGTGCACCAGAATCAGAAGTGCCTGATCAACCAGCGCGAGGTTCACACCCACACGCGGTCGTTCAAGGACGCGCTGCGCGCCGCGTTGCGCGAGGATCCGGACGTCATCCTCGTTGGCGAGCTGCGCGACCTCGAGACGATCGCCATCGCGATTGAGACCGCGGAAACCGGCCACCTCGTGTTTGGCACGCTGCATACGTCCACGGCGGCATCGACCATCGACCGCGTCATCGACCAGTTCCCGGCCGACCGCCAGTCGCAGATTCGCGTGATGCTCTCGGAGTCGCTCCGCGGCGTGATCGCGCAGACACTCTGCCGCAAGGTCGGTGGCGGACGCGTCGCCGCGCTCGAGGTGCTGCTGACCAACGGCGCGATCAGCAACCTGATCCGCGAAGGCAAGACCTTCCAGATTCCCTCCATGATGCAGGTCGGCCGCGCGCAGGGCATGATCGCGCTCAACGACGCGCTCGGGGACCTGGTCAAGAAGGGGCTCATCACCCCCGAGGAGGCGCTGACCCGATCCATCGACAAGAGCGCAATGACGACGCTGCTGAACAGGAAGGCGTAGGCACGCAGTCTGGCTGTCAGGGATGCCACGGAGTGCACGGGTGCGGGGGGCGCCAGGGGGCTACTGGGCCATCAACGGGGCCGGCGACGCGCGAGAAAAACCAGCGCGGCGAGTGGCAGCAGAATCACGAGCTCGCGGGCCAGCGCGAGCGCGTTCGAGAGCCAGAACTCCGGGAGCCGATACTGCCGCGAAATGGCCATGAAGACGTGCAGCCGTGACTCGTAGTAGTCGTGGCTGAAGGGCCAGAGCGCCATGATCCCGATCGGGGGAGACGAATCCGTTCCCAGCCAGTCAAGCAGCGCGTGCGACGCATACGCCAGGGCAGTTGCCCCCGCGATCGTCGCGGCGTGTCGTGACGCGACTCCCCTCAGGACGATCCCCAGCACCAGTCCCGCAATGACGGCCGCGCCGAGGCCGTGGGTCGGACCACTGTGCGCGCCGACCAACAGATCGAGGTCAGGCGCCACTCCGGCGGCAGCGAAGAGCGCCATCCGTTTCCAAGCCGCGTGGCCGACGTGCGGCGGCGCGGCTATCCAGCCGACGACAATTCCCGCAAGGCCATGAGCGATTGGTGACGGCACGGGTCAATCCTTGATCCCTGATCCCTAATCCCTAATCTAATCCCTGGCGCACGGGCGAAATCATACATGCCGTCATGGGTCGCTCGTTTGGATCTCAGCGGTGAAAACATCGTGCTCCCAGTAATTCGTGGTCCGCATTTCCTGCGAGGCGTCGGCCAGAAACCGATTGAAAAAAGTGCAAGGGTGCGGCACGAGAGGCGAAAGTCCTGCTATCCTGTAAGCTATTGATTTTGAGTGACCTAGCAGAATCACGTTTACAGATTTTCGCTTGACTTTCTCCCCGGCACGAACCTAGAATGCACCCGCTCCAGATCCATGGGTCGAATGCGCCGTGACCTTCCCTGTCACTGCGGTGCCGCATGATGGGGTTCGACGCCAGACGCCAGCAACCATAAACGTTTTCACGCGAGGAGCTTCACCGTTATGCCGCCAGTCGAAGATCGCAACGACCGCGAACGCCACAAGGCCATCGAGATGGCCGTCGGCCAGATCGAGAAACAGTTCGGCAAGGGCTCGATTATGCGCCTGGGTCAGAAGGACGCGGGCTATACCATTCCCGCCATTTCGACCGGCTCGATCAGCTTGGACTACGCGCTGGGGATCGGCGGCGTCCCGCGCGGACGTGTCATCGAGATCTTCGGACCGGAGTCATCCGGCAAGACCACGCTCGCCTTGCAGGTGATCGCCCAGGCACAGAAGCTGGGCGGGATGGCGGCCTTCGTGGACGCGGAACACGCCCTCGATTCGCAGTACGCCGTCAAGCTCGGCGTCGATCTGGAGAATCTCCTCGTCTCGCAGCCCGACAACGGCGAGCAGGCGCTGGAGATCGTCGAGGTGCTCGTCCGCTCCGGGGCGGTGGACGTGGTGGTCGTGGACTCGGTCGCCGCGCTCGTGCCCCGCGCCGAAATCGAGGGCGAGATGGGCGAAGCCCAGATGGGCCTCCAGGCTCGCCTGATGTCGCAGGCGCTCCGTAAGCTCACCGGCATCGTCTCGAAGTCGAAGACGAGCCTCATCTTCATCAACCAGCTGCGCGAAAAAATCGGCGTCATGTTCGGCAATCCCGAAACGACGACCGGTGGACGCGCGCTGAAGTTCTACGCGTCGGTCCGCATCGATATCCGCCGCATCGGCGCGATCAAGGACGGCGACCAGGTGGTCGGCGGCCGCACGCGGGTGAAGGTCGTCAAGAACAAGGTGGCGCCGCCGTTCCGTGAGGCGGAGTTCGACGTGATGTACGGCGAGGGGATCTCGAAGGAAGGGGACCTGCTCGATCTCGCGGTCGAACGGAAGATCGTCGAGAAGAGCGGCACGTGGTTCGCGTTCGCCGGCGATCGGCTCGGCCAGGGGCGCGAGAACGTGAAGCAGTTCATGAAGGAAAACCCGGCGATCACCAAGACCATCGAGGATCGCGTCCGTCGCGAACTGGGCCTGACGAGAGATCCCAAGGACGTCAAGGACGTCGAAGTGGCGTCCGTGTCGTAAACGTGAAGTGTTGAGTTTTGATTGCACTCGCCAGTCGGCACTTCAGCCTCGCGTTTTTTGGGGTTCAATCGTGACCCGCAGGCGTGCGTGCCCGAGCGCGATTTCGTCGCCCGTTTCGAGCTTCGTGCCACGCGCGCCCGCGGCGACTTTGATCGTTCGCCCGCCCCGGACGATGCTTGTTCCGTGCGCGCTGCGATCGTCGTGAATCCGGTAGCAGCGATCCGCGTCGCTGAACTCGATGTGCGCGTGTTTGCGCGACACACTCTGGTTGGCGTCGGGCCCATCGTCGGAAAACGCCACGTGGTTCGTGCGGATCAGGCGGTGTCGCCGGTCCACGACCTCCGCGCGGCGCCCGACGTCGACGCGCCCGCCGGTGAACGTGTAGGCGCGGCGATCCGCGATTCCCGTGACCACCGACAGTTTGATACCGGGCCTTTCGGCGGCGACCGGAGGCGGCGCAATCGCGACGGGCAATTCGTCCGTTCGATCGAATTCGACATGAAACTCGTCGACCCAGTCGGCGCCCCGACGGCGCGCGAAGACGACGACAGCCTCAATCGCACGAGCTGCGCAGCCCGCCGAACGCAAACGGCTGCTCAGCCGTTCCGCTAACGACGGCGGGCCGTCGAAGACGGCGGCAAGCCGCGCACGCCCCTCCCTGTCGCGAGGTGCCGCGACCAGGTGCACGCGGACCCGATTGAACGGGAACACGCGCCCGCCGCGGCCTATTTCCTGGATTTCGTGTTCCGCGCGGTCGAGCACCGCATGAATGATTTCAATGGGGGCGGTCGCGCTCTTCCCCATGAACTCCTCGACCGCGGCGTCCACCGTGCGGCTGATCTTGCGCTCGAGTTTCCGTGCCTTCCCGGCGATATCCATCGCTTCAGCTCCTAGCAGTGTCGCCTCTCAGAAGGTCGTTGTGCACCGAGAGCGGCGATACTCCCGGCCGCCAAGGCGTGAGACGCGAGCATATGGGGCACATATGAGCAACGAGCAACACGGGGTTCTGGCCCCGGGCCGCTAACGGGCAAGGCCCGTCGCGGCCGCGGCCGCGATGATCTCTCCGGCCGCCGGCGCGGCGCCGGCCCCGCCGTAGCCGGCCTTCTCGAGAATGACCGCAACCGCCACGCGTCTGGCCGCCGGACCGTATGGCGCGAAACCAATGAACCACGAATGCGAGGGCGCGCCGCCGACTTCGGCGGTGCCCGTTTTTCCAGCCACCGCAACGGGGTTCGACCGAAGACTACGGCCCGTTCCGTCGAGGACGACGTCGCGCATGTAGCGGGCAAGCGTCCGCGCGGTCTCCGCCGGAAGAAACGGATGCGCGCCAGAACTCGCCGCGGCCGCCTCGATCCGCACGTCGCGGATACCGCCGTCACCGGCAATCGCGGCGGCGATACGCGCCATCCGCAGCGGTGACGCCACGACCTCGCCCTGCCCGTATCCGGCCTGCGGCAACATCTCGCGGATGCGGGCGACTGCGTTCTGCCTGGCGAGCATGATCTCGGCGGGCTGGGCGGCGTCGAGCAGGGCCTGCGGCCCCAGGCGCACCGCAAGCTGTGCGAAATACGCGTTGCACGACACGACCAGCGCCCGGTGCATGTCGATGGTGCCGTGCGGTTCTCGATCCATCACATCGTCTCGGACTGGCCGCGCGTAGCCCGGGACGCGCGCGCCCACGCGATCGCCGGGCAGCCGGCCGCAGGTGAACGTCTGGGCGGTCGCGCCGGAATCGAGACGGAGCGCGGCGGCAGCGGTGATGAGCTTGAACGTTGACCCGGGCGGATACAGGCCATACCGGGCGCGGTCGAGCAGCGGCTCGAGGTCGGCGTCTTCCGCGGAGCGCGTCGCCGCGACTGCGGGGTCGGCGGGCCAGGGATAACTGACGCTCGCGAGCAAGTCGCCGGTCGCCGGATCGATGACCACGGCTGCCGCATGCCCGCTCGATGAGCGCCGGGCGTACGCGGCGATGATCGCCGCCACACGGGCCTGCAGGCGGGCGTCGATGGTGAGCCGCAATTCGCGATGCGGATCCATCGCCGCTTTCATCGCGGGATGATCGGGTTGGTGCCGATGACCGAGGAGCGGCACCAGGTCGCCGTAGTCGCGCCGGAGGGCGGTGCCCGCGGTTCCGTCCTGCTCCACGACCGGCACCGTTGTCTGGTGGTCGTCGAAGCCCCGGAGCGTCGATTCGCTGTCCCGCTCGACAAAGGAGCTGTTCGACGCGCTCCAGTTACGGCGTGTCGTGGCATCGCCCAGGATGTGGAAGGAGCGGCCGCCCAGCGGGTAGCACCGGACCTGCGCGTCAGGGCACGCCGAATCCACGGCGATTCCCACACGGGCGTAGGACGGCGAGGACTTGGTGACGAGATCGCGGTCGTCGGTCGCGAGCGCCAACCCGTTGCGATCCACGATGCTCCCGCGAGGGATGCGGCGCACGAGATCCAGGATCCGCGGGTTGTACTGGAAACGGCGCATACCGTCAGCCTGGACGCCGAGATGCGGCTTCGCCACGAGCTCGTCGGCCCGAGTAATTTGCACCCGGGTTGCCGCGACGGCGAAGACGAGCGCCGCGGCCGCCAGGGCGCCCGAGCACCATCGCAACGGCCCAGTGAACACGTGAAGATCCGCCGGACGCGCCTCGTCCGAGCGGATAGACGCGAGCAGGCCGAGCGCCGCAAAGTTCGCAACCATGGCCGATCCGCCGAAACTGAGAAACGGCGTCACGATGCCCGTCAGCGGCACGAGCCCGAGCGTGCCGCCCGCCATCAACAGCATCGGCACGGCGAGAAAGAGCGCGAGCGTCATGGCCAGGAAGAATCCATAGTCGGTTGTCGCCCGGCGCGCGAGTGAAAACGCGCGCGCGATGATCGAAGCGTCAACGACGGCGACCACCAGGAGCCCCACCAAACCCAGCTCCTCGGCGATCGCCGCGAGCACGAGGTCCGTATGACCGGCCGGGAGGTAGCGCGTGTCGCCCAGGCCGACGCCCGTCCCGAACAACCCGCCGGCCGACATCGACCAGAGCGCCTGCGCGATCTGATCGCCGCCGCGCGCGGTGTTGTCCCAGGGGGAGCGCCACATCCGCATGCGGTCGGCCAGCGTGGACGAAATCTCGAGCTGATAGCCGAGGTAGAAACCGGCGGCCAGCAGACCGGCGCCGACGAGGGCCATTCCAACAGTTCCCCGCGCGATCCCGTAGGCCGCCAGGAAGACGACCGCCAGCATGAGCGCGGGGCCCAGATCCTTCTGGCCAAAAAATAACGCAAGCGCGGCACCCACGCCGAGCAAAACAGGCAGCGCGTAACGCGCGCGCGGCAGATTCATCCACGAGGGCAGGGTGACGTGTCCGATGCCTTCGCTGCGAACCGCGCGCAGCAACTCCCAGTTGCGCGCGAAGTACCCCGCCAGGAACAGCGCCAGCAGGATTCGAATGGCTTCGATTGGCTGAAACGGGCCCAGGTTCACCTTGGCGCCACTTCCCACCGGACCCGACCCGAGGGGTGACAGAAGGAGCAAGGACAGAATGAACGCGCCCGCAAGCGGCACATAGCTCAACGCCCTGAGGCTGCCCGTGCGCACGTTGACGAACGACACGACGCAGGCAATCGCGAGCCCGGCAATGACGCCCTCGGCATAGCGGACAAACAGCAGGACGTCCCGCAGCGGATCAGGGCGGCTCACCATGGCCGCGAAGCCCATCGCGGTGAGGATGTGCGCCCCGACGAGCAGGACTCGATCGCCGCGGAGCCCGTTGACGCGCCAGACGACCGAGACGGCATGAAACGCCAGAACGTAGAGAACCGCCCAGAGCAGCAGGGACCAGCGAACCGCGGTCAGGTCGCGGACAACCAACGACGGCTTGATGGTGCTCAACTGGGCGGTTGTCAACACGGACAAAAATTGCGGCGCGGCGCGACCCGCGGCCCTGGCGCGGTCACGTTCCTCGCGTAGTCGTTCGCGGAACTCCGGCGCCACGGTGCTGTCGATCGCCCCCGCGGAAATCTGCACACGCGCGATCGCTCCCACGTTGGGCACGGTGCGGCGTACTCCGTCGGTCGGCACGAGGAACGCGAACACCTCACGGGCGGCGAGCCGCCTGTCCCCGGCCGCCGGGAGGGCGCGTTCCAGCGCTGGCTCGAGACTTTGCGCCTCAGCCACGGTGTTCAGGTTCACGACCCTACCCTGCGACTCCGTCCGCGGCGCCCTGATGGCCCCGGCGTAGGCGGCCGTGACAAGCAGTACGGCCGCCAGCGACGCGGTGGCGAGCACCATCTCGAGCGGCGCAACGCTCGCGGCGCGGCCAACGGGACCGGCATCGCGCGCCGCCGCCGTCGTGTACGTTACCGCCATGGCAGTTCGCGATCCGCGCTGCGAGGTTCGACCATCGGCACGCTGACGCCGGGGGCGTCGACCTCGCGGTCGGTGGCCCGCGCGGCCGTGCGCTCCTCAATCAGCTGGAGCGCTCGCCGCGTCCGTCGAAGATTGACCGCGACACCCGAGAACCCGGGAATTCGTTCGTATAACCCCTGCGCCTGACGATACGCGTCGCCGGCGCGCTGCAGGTACTCAGGTTCCTGGGGCATCTCGGCCAGCTGACGCGCTGTCTGCCACAGGCTGTCGCCTCTGACCCGATATCCGTCGGCCAGCTGCGCGGTTTCTCGATCGCCCGTTGTGTAGCCGAGTTTCTGTGCCTGTTTGAGTGCGTCAGCGGCCCGATCGATGTCTTCGAGGCCATAGATAAAGGTGCGGGCCAGCCCGAGGAACGGGTCCGGCCAGTCGCGCCGCAGCTCCGCGGCTTCGCGGAAGGCCGTGACCGCTTCCGTGAAATGCTGATTCGCCGAGGCCGCGCGATGGCGCAATTTCTCCGCCTCGCCGTCGATGCGGTGCAGGTGTCCCTCGCAGTAGCGCAAGGAGGCTTTCAGGGACGCGCTGCCGGGCGCGAGTATCGAGGCGCGCTGCAGGTTCTTCTGCGCGGCCCGCCACTGGCGCTCACGCACGGTCGGCGATGTACTGCGATAGTTGGCAATCACATTGCCCGACAGCATCCGAACGCGGGTGGCCAGCGTCTGCTCCAGGCGCACGACACCGAGCCGCAGATAACTACGGTGCGAGAGCGCTCCGTAGTCAGTCCACAGGTCCTCCATGCCGTCCAGATCGCGCGTCATGACGGTCGCGGCAACCCGGTTCGCCTGGAAGCCCACGACGATCTCGTTGCAGACGAGGACGAGCGCCGCGAGCAACAGCATCGAGCGGACCGGGTGGGATCGCGAGGCCTTCGCGCGCGGCCTCGCGTCGCCTGGGGCGGTGGTTCGCACCGTCGCGGGGGCCGGCGGAACAGCGGTCGCGATCGTAACGACATCCATGGGGGCCACGGACCGCTCCGTGCGGCGTGTCGCCTCGGACTCGGTCTCGGCCGGGGCACGCGTGCGCCGTGTCGGCGCTTCGTCGAGACATCCTGGAAAGCCCAGCGCCAGTGCCTGTGGCGGCTGGCCCGCGTCAAATAGCTCGAGATCCGAAAGCACCGCCGATGCGGATTCGTACCGATCGGCGGGCTGTGGGGCGAGCAGACGCGCCACGACCGCCTGCATCGCCAGCGGAATGGAAGCCGGCAGCGGCCGGCGGGGATAGCCGGCCCGAATCTGCTGCTCCAGCCTCCTCGTATCGGCAGCCTGGAAGGGAGGAGCGCCGGTCAGGACCTCATACAGAATGACGCCGAGCGCCCACAAATCGGCGCGCGCATCAACGCTCGCTGATTCGAGCCGTTCCGGCGACAGATACGGCATGCTGCCAAAATCGTTGCGCGTGACCTTGCGGCTGAGCGATAACGCTTTGGCGATGCCGAAATCGAGGACCTTGATGTCACCCGTCTCCGACAATCGTACATTCCGAGGCTTCAGATCGCCGTGCACGAGCGACCAGAATTCGCGCCCGTCGATGCACGTCTTGAACCGGTGCGCGGTATCGAGAAACCGGCACAGCGCGGACGCGATCCGGGTGGCCTCACGAGGAGCCGCGGGGCCGCGCGAAATGACGTCCGAAAGATTCTCCCCCTGCACATACTCCATCGCGATGAAGTAGTACGGCGGCTGATCCCCCTCTTCATACACACGAGGCACCATGCCGCAGGCTTCGGCTAACCGCGCCTGCAACCGCGCGCCGGACCGCTCGGCTTCGAGAATTTCCTGTCCCTCTCGATCGTGCGTGATCGGAACCAGCTTCAGCGCGACCTGGCGCGCATGGCGCGAGTCGTCGGCCAGGAACACCGCCGCCATGCCGCCGCGGCCGATCTCTCTGACGATCTCGTACGGCCCGACCCGCTGGAAGACCGTCGTCATCGGCGTCCCCTGCCCCGGCGGGCGGGTGGGGTGGCGGGACGCTCGCCGGCATTCACGAACCAGTTGTCCCGCTCGAGCGCCGGGCGGCTGATCGCCGCGGGAAGGATGAAAGACTCCGGCCGGACGCCGTAGAACGTATTCGCCGTCAACACCGGCCGGGCATTTGTTTCAACGAGGACCGCAGTCGCGGTCCGCTCGGAGGTGGCGTTGCGCACGAACGCGTTGTGGGCGAGCCGTGGCGAGGCGCCGGCGCGCACGACAATTGCGACGCCCGGGTTGTCGTGCAGATGCGAGGCCACCAGGGATCCCCCCCCGGCGCCGATGTACTCGATGGCGGCGCTGTGCGCGCCAGTAATCTCGATATCGCTCAACAAAACGTTCGAGTTGCGCACAACGACTCCTGCGCCCAGGGCGTCGCGGCATCCCCGACGATCTGGAAGCCCGACAACACCGCGCCATTCACCTCGAGCGCCACGACCGCCGCATCCGTCTCCGACGCGCCCCCCGGCAGCCGCAACGACGCGCCGCGGGGCACTCGGCTCACCACGCGCACGTCCGTCCTGAGGCGAACCTGCTCGCGGTATTCGCCAGGCTCGACCACAACCTCGCCGCCTGGCGCCGAGCGGCCAATCGCCGCCGAGATGGACTGGCCGGGCATCACCCGAATGACCGGTGCCAACGGTGCGCCTGGCGTCCCCGCGGGGACACTGAAGCCGTTGACGAAGCCCGCCAGGTCGGGCCAGGGCAGCCGATCTCGCTGCACGTACGCAGCGAGCCCGGCGACCGCCAGAAGCAGGACGACTAGCGCCGCGACCCGGCCGCGGCGCGACGTGCTGGTGTTGTCGGGGACATCATGAAGGACATCGGCGGACGGAATGGACGGGCTGCCGGGCAACTCGGGTGGCGAAACAGCCGGCGTTCTGCGGCCGCGCAGATCGCGCGTCTCCTCGCCCGTCCCGAATCCCACCCCTTCCGCGTAGACGACGGTGACGTTGTCCTTGCCGCCGGCCGCGTTGGCGGCAGCGATGAGGCCGCGCACAATTTCGTGGGGCTTGCCCGTGAAGCCGCCCGCGATTTCGGCGATCGCCGCGGCCGTGATGGCATCGGTCAGTCCATCACTGCACACAAGCAGGGCGGCATCCGGCTCGAAGGGCTGGCGAAACAGGTCGATGAAATTCGGGTCGTCGGGCTCGTGGTGCTCGGACCCGACGTCGCGATAAACCTCGTTGCGCCGGGGATGCTGCATCGCATCACGTTCGCTCAGTTCGCCCGCATCCTCGCGCTCGCCAACTGGAGAATGATCGCGCGTCAGCTTTTCGATCCGCCCCGCACGCAGTTTGTAGAGCCTCGTGTCGCCGACGTGTCCGACCACGACGTCGCCGTTCGTGACGACGGCCACCGTGAGGACGCACGCCATCCCCTGCCATTCGGCGCGAAGCGACGCCAGGCGGTGGACTTCGTTGTTGGCAAGCGTGATGGCTTCACGCACGCGATCCTCGACGACGCCGGTCTCGCGCTCGAGGCGTGTCCGGACGATCGCCAGCGCCGTCTCGGCAGCCTTTTCACCCGCCGCCTGTCCGCCGACGCCGTCAATCACGAGGAAGAGGCCGCGGACGGGATCGCAGTGAAAGCGATCCTCGTTGACGGCGCGCTGCAATCCGGGATGGCTGTCGCCAGCGGCCTTGACCGCGGTGCCTGCCTGCATGGGAGTCATTCGCGATTCGTAGCCGCCGCCCACGCAAGCGTGCCGGCAAGCGCCAGCAGGATGGCAAGGACGATGAAGCGGAACCACAGAAGCCAGGTCATCACGGGCTGATGATGTCGAACTGCAGGAACACCGTGTCGGCGAGGCCGATGCGCGAGCCGCCCGGCAGCGGCGTCTCGACGCCGTTCTCGCGTTTCGTGCCATCCGAATCGTCGTAACCCTTCGGCAACCGCTGTCCGTTCATCGTCGTTCCAAGCGTGCTCAAATCGACGATGAAGAAGCCGCCGGTAGCCGGATCCCGACGGATCCGTGCGTGCTCGCGAGAGACATCGACCGAGGCGTCAATCCTGACGTCGGCTCGATACGCGATGCCGCCCCGGCCGATCACGACAGAGTCGCGCACGATGTCGAAGGCGTGGGGTCCGCCGTTATCGTCGTATCGGAGCCGCGCGTGAATCGCCGACGGCGCCGTCGCGGTCCGGCTCACCGTTTCCTCGCGCTTCGTCGTTCGCGGCCCGACGTGAACGGTCGTAATGCGCCGGGTGCGCTGGCCGGCGCCAAGGTCGTCGCCGTTTGCCGGCAGCATCAACTCCGAGTGAATCAGGATGTCGCCCGGGGAAAGCTCGCCGTCGGCGTCCGGATGAAACTCGACCTGCCATTCGCGCGCGGCGTTTTCGACCGGCGGTTCTGCGCCCGTCAGTCGATCGAGATACTTACGATACGCGGGGCGGTTGTTCAGCTTGTGCAGCTCCTCCGCCAGGGCACGCGCCGTCTGCTCTTGCAGGACGGGAACGATGCCTTCGACCCGCGCGTATTCGTCGGGGTGCAGATAGACGACGAAGCGGCTCGGCGCCAGCGTCGAGTACTTGAGCGGCTCGAGGTTGGTCCGCATGTTTTCGAGCACCGCGTCGATGAGATCACGGGCGGGACGCCGGGGTGGGACGGCGGGCTGGGTGTTTTGGGGCGCCATGGGTTGGGGCCGAAGTCGATCTTGCCAGTGTTAGGGCCGCTGCCAACGCACACCCGTGGCGATTGGATCCGGCTCAAACAGGATACGAAGGAGACTCGCGTAAGTTGCAGAAAAAGTAGGGATCGGGACTTTACTTCAAGTCTTTGAGGATAACGAGGATTTCGCCCGGACCGATGAGGCCGAGCTCGGCGCGGGCGATCGCCTCAATCGCCGCCGGATCTTGCTGGAGGTCCCGGACCTCGCCGCGGAGGGCGGCGTTGTCGCGCTTCAGTTTCTCGAGACCCTGAGACGCACGAGCGAAGTCCTGGCCTGCCCTCCTCGTCTGGAGCAGGCCCCGCTCGCCAAACACGGAGTCGAGCAGGACGACGAGGGTGACGAAGATCAGCGCGCGGCGCAGCCAGGGAATCCGGGGACGCCTCAGTGGACGCGCCGGCAGGGTCGCGGAGTCGGTGACCGTTGTGAGCATCGTTCGATCGGCAAAGTACGCGATGCGGATCCAAAGTACAAGTGAAAAGTACCGCGTTTCGAGAAAAAGTACAAGCCTGCAGGCGGCGGCTTGTGGAGGGATCGGCGGGACTGTTATGATGAGGGTTCTGTCACGCGCGGTTCTTCCGTGCCGAGGTAGCTCAGTCGGTAGAGCACAGCACTGAAAATGCTGGTGTCACTGGTTCGATTCCAGTCCTCGGCACCATCCTTTACTACGCTCGGTGGGGCCCCTTTAGATTCCCCGCCTCGCTGCGCGCCCGCCTTCGGCGCGCTTGCGGCCGCGGGCGCTCCTTTCCTTCGCTCGGTGGGGCCCCTTTACATTCCCCGCCTCGCTGCGCGCCCGCCTTCGGCGCGCTTGCGTACGCGGGCGCTCCTTTACTACGCTCGCCGTCTTTCAAGGCGCCGCCGG
>JANNHC010000650.1:0-4095 GCA_031404215.1 Acidobacteriota bacterium | reverse complement strand
CTCGCGACCTTACCGGTCGTCGGAGGGCTCCTCACTGGCGGCGGGGCGTCCGCGGCGGCGGCACGCGTTGCCCGGCGCGACTACTTCCGCGAGCTTGGCGTGCGCCCGTTTATCAATGCGGCGGGGACCTACACGGCCATGACCGCGTCGCTCATGCCTCCCGATGTCATGGAGGCGATCAACTACGCCTCGAAACACTTTGTGATGCTCGACGAGCTTCACGACCGCGTCGGCGAGCGTATCGCGAAGCTCGTCCGCGCCGAGGCCGCGATGGTGACGGCAGGGGCCGCGTCCGCGCTGACCCTCGGCACCGCGGCGGTGCTGACCGGCACAGACCGTCAGAAGATCGGTGAGCTGCCGAACCTGGCCGGTATGAAGAGCGAGGTCATCATCCAGAAGGCCCATCGCTTCGGCTACGAGCGCGCCGTACGCAATTGCGGGGTCCAGCTGGTGGAGGTCGAGACGCGCGAAGATCTCGAACGGGCCGTGAGCGATCGGACCGCGATGATGCTCTTCTACAACAACAACAACAAAGAGGGACGGATCCGGGACGCGGAGTTCGTCGAGCTTGGGCGGAAGCACGGGATTCCGACGTTCAACGACGCGGCGGCCGACGTGCCGCCCGTGGACAACCTGTGGAAGTACACCGCCATGGGCTTTGACATCGTGGCGTTCTCCGGCGGAAAGGGCATTCGCGGGCCGCAGAGTGCCGGCCTGTTGGTCGGCAAGAAGCCAATCATCGCGGCGGCCCGTCAGAACAGTTCACCCAACGGCAACGCAATCGGACGCGGCATGAAGGTGAACAAGGAAGAAATGGTGGGGATGCTCGCCGCCCTGGAACTGTTCGTCGGGAAGGATCATGCGCGAGAAGCGCGTGAGTTCGATCGGCGCGCGGAAGAAATCCGGAAGAGCGCAGCGGCCGTACCCGGCGTGCAGGCCGAGATCTTCGTGCCCGAGGTCGCCAATCACGTGCCGCATGTGCGGGTCACGTGGGTTCCAGCCGCCACCAACGTGAAGGCCGCGGCCATCGTCCGCGCGCTGCAGGACGGGGAGCCGTCCATCGTGATCCGAGCCGAGGGGGATGCGCTGGTGATCGGGGTCTGGATGATGCAGCCCGGTGAAGAAAAAGTCGTCGCGCGCCGGTTGCGCCTGGAACTCGAACGGCAAGCGTAGAGGAACCAGGGTGATGAGACACACGTGTCGACGCCGGGTCAGTGCGCTGCTCTGCGTGATGGCGGCCTCTGTGGCCGGGCTGCGCGCGCAGACCCCGGAATTCGATTTGTTAATCAGAAACGGGCATGTGATCGATCCCAGGAACGGGATTGACGCGGTCATGGACGTGGCGGTCACGGGTGCGAAGATTGCGCGGGTTGCCGCCAGCATCAACCCGGCCTCGGCGCGACGTGTCGCTGACGCCACCGGCCTCTACGTGGTACCCGGGCTCATCGATATCCACTCTCACGTCTTCTACGGAACGGAAAAGGACGCCTACCTCAGTAACAGCGACACGGCCGTGCCGCCCGACAGCCATTCGTTCCGCAGCGGCCAGACGACGGTCGTGGACGCCGGTGGTGCCGGCTGGAGAAACTTCCTGCAGTTCAAGGAGCAGGTGATCGATCGCGCGCGGACGCGCGTGCTCGCCTTCATCAACATCGTCGGGTCCGGCATGAAGGGCGGCCCGGTCGAGCAGGACCTGTCCGATATGGACGCGAAGCTGACGACGATGCGCATCCGGCAGTACTCGGCGCTGATTGTCGGGATCAAGGTTGCGCACTACACCGGGGCGGAATGGGACCCGGTGACGCGTGCGGTGGCCGCCGGACGCGAAACGAACGTGCCGGTCATGGTGGACTTCGGCACGCACACGCCGCCGCTCCCGCTGGAGGATCTGCTGCTGAAACACCTCCGCCCGGGCGACATCCTGACTCACATGTACGCCAGCGTCAGCGGCCGGGTTCCCATCGTGGACGAGGGCGGGAAAGTACGTGCGTTCGTCCTGGAAGCGCGCAAGCGGGGGGTCATCTTCGACGCCGGCCACGGCGGCGGCAGCTTTCTCTTCAGCCAGGCGGTTCCCGCGATGGCGCAGGGCTTTCGTCCTGATGTGATCAGCACCGACCTGCACACGGGAAGCATGAACAGCGGCATGAAGGACATCCTCAGCACGATGTCCAAGTTTCTGAATATGGGGATGCCGCTGCAGGACGTGATTAAGAGCAACACCGCCAGGGCGGCCGAGGTCATCAAACGTCCCGATCTTGGCCACCTGAGCGTCGGCGCAGAAGCCGACATCGCCGTGTTGAATGTGCGGCGCGGCACATTCGGGTTCATCGACGTGGCTGGAGGAAGGTTGACGGGCGATCGGAAGCTGGAATGCGAGCTGACGGTCAAAGCCGGGCAGGTGGTCTGGGATCTGAACGGCATCTCGCGCCCGTTGTGGACGGAGACGCGGTAGCGCGGACGGTGGGGCCAGGCGCGGACCGGGGCCCGCGTCCTGCATTCGTCAGGGACGAAACCAAGTTGGTGGACACCTGTGGGGGGGCTTCGCCTCGCCCGAAAAGGGAGGACAGGATGTTAGGTCGAATATCGGTGTTTCTGTGTCTCGGGCTCTTCTTCGCGACCCATGCCTCGGCGCAGCTGGCTTCCCAAACGGCGCTGGTCGGCACGGTGACCGACAGCGGCAATCTCGTGGTCCCCGGCGCGCAGGTCGTGGCTATCAACGTCGGCACCAAAGACACCTACGAGGCGACGACGAACGCCGAGGGGTACTACAACATTCAATTCGTCCGCACGGGCACGTACGACCTCACCATCACGGTGTCCGGCTTTCAGACGTTCAAGGCGACCGGCGTGCAGGTGGCGAACAACCAGATCGTCCGGACGAACGCCGTCATGAAGGTCGGCGGCCTGACCGAATCGGTGAACGTCGAAGCGAAGGCCCAGGTGCTCAACACCGACAGCGCCGTCGTCTCGGAAACGATCGGGAAGCGCGCGATCATCGACCTCCCGTCGAGCGGCCGCAATGTATGGGCGCTGGCGAGCACGACGCCTGGCGTGCTGGGCGGCCTGAACAGCGATATCGGATTGAGCTTCCGGGGGGCCGGTCAGCGCGAGATTCAGAACAGCCTGTCGCTCGACGGCATCAACTCCTCGTCCAACCTCCTGGCGGCGACCAGCATGCGTCCGATCGCGGACGCGGTGGAGGAAGTGCAGGTGCAGACGGGCAGCACTTCGGCCGAGTACGGATCGTACCTGGGCGTGCACATCAACGTGGTCACCAAGAGCGGCACGAACGGCATGCACGGTTCCGTTTCTCACTTTTTCCAGGACGACGCGCTCGACGCGCGGGGGTATTTCGAGAATCGCTCGCTTCCCAAGAATGCCCGCCGTCGCAACCAGTTCGCCTTCCAGCTGGACGGTCCCGTCGTGGTGCCTCGGTTGTATGACGGCCACAACAAGACTTTTTTCATGGGCGCGTACGAGGGCGTTCGATCCGATGCCTTCTCGAGTCCGTTCAATTCCGTCCCGACCGCGCTGATGCGCCAGGGCAACTTCTCGGAAATCAGCACAGCGATCAGGAACCCCTTCACGGGCCAGGTGTACCCCGGCAACATCATTCCTCCGTCCCAGCTGTCGCCGGTGGCGGTGAAGCTCCTGGAGTACTACCCGGCGCCGAATCGCACGGGAACCACGCCTGGCGTGAACAATCTTCAGAGCCAGAGCGCGACGCGAGACGAGAACGACCAGGTGTTGGTGCGGATCGATCAGAATGTAGGCAATAAGGCCCGCCTGTCGGTTCGGTACAATTGGTACGACACGTACAACAGCAACATAGGGGCAATTCCCGTCCAGGGGATCACGCAGCCACGTGTCAACAAGAACACGCTGGTGTCCTACACGCACACGCTGCGACCGAATCTCCACAACGATTTTCGAATCGGTTACCACCGCATCGATTTCGACACCTTGAACCACTTCGGCGTGAACAGCATCGCGTCGGCCGGTTCGGAGCTCGGCATTCCCGGCTTTGACGGCGACGTGAGATTCAAGAACCCGGGTCTGCCGAGCATCAACGTCAGCAACTTCAGCGGGCTTGGC
>JANNHC010000649.1:0-5659 GCA_031404215.1 Acidobacteriota bacterium | reverse complement strand
GATATCGGCCTGCAGTTCGATTCCACCATCCGCGCCGAGAAGGGCACGCGCGCCACCATCTACATTCTCGATGCCCGGACCGGGAAGGAACTATGGTCGAGCGGCGCCCAGATGCACCAGTGGAACCATTTCAGCGGCATCACCGTCGCGAACGGGAAGATCTACCTGGGTACCTACGACGGCACGCTGTACTGCTTCGGACTCTAAAAGAGCTCAGGGCTCAGGGCCGTCCGTGTTTCAACGCGCGACAGCGGCCAGCGGTGCGAGCACCTCGGGCACGGCTGGCTTCTCCGGGAACAGCGTGACTTTCACGACGTTGTCGCTCTTCAGGTAGAGCCTCGCCGCATCCCGGATCGTCGTGGCGTCGAGCGTGTTGTAGAAGTCCGCCATGCTGAACAGGCTTCCGAGATCCTCGCCGTACTGGTAACGGACCGCCAGCTGCGTGAGGAGGTAGCCGTTCTGCTTCATGTTCGTTTCCTGATCGCGCAGGAACGTCTGCTTCACGTCAGCTACCTGGGTGTCGGTCGGGCCTGCCGATTTGAGCAGCTCGATTTCCTTGAACACGCCCTTCAGGAGCTCGTCGGTGCGATCCGGACTGCAGCCGAATTCGATCGTGACGCTGTATTCCTCGCGCGGGATCTTCGAGTATCCGGCCGAAGCCGACACGCTGTAGGTGCCGCCGAGGTCTTCGCGCAGCGACTCGCGCAGCCGTACTTCCAGCGCCTGCGCCATCGCGCGGATGGCCACGCGCTGGACCTGGTTGTATTGGAACGGACCTGAGAAGACCAGCTCGGCGCGGCTCTTCGGTTCGAGACCTTTGTCCACGCGCTTCTCGATGACCCCGGTCGGTTTCCTGAGCCCGATGTCCTTCCACGTTTCCTTGCGGCGGGTTGCGGGCAGGGCGCCGAGATAACGCTCGACCAGCGGCTTCAGGGTTTCCTGATCGAAGCTCCCCACGAACACGAACGTGAAATCGCTGGCATCACTGAATCGGTCTTTGTAGAAGGCCATCGACTTGTCGAGATTCATCTGGTCAACCATCTCGGGCGACATCATGCGCCCGCGCGGATGATCCTGGCTGAGGATGGAATTGAGCGCCTCGGCGAAGGCAAACTCGGGCGACGCTTTCCGGTTGGCGAGCTGGGATTTTGTCGAGGCCGTCATCACGCTGAAGATGGACGGGTCGGCCCTCGGCTGCGTGAATGTGAGGTAGATCAGCTGGAACATCGTCTCCAGGTCTTTCCGCGATGCGCTCCCCTGGAGCCCCTCCTCGGTCTCCCTGATGAACGGACGCGCCGTGGCGACCTTGCCGCTGAGCATCTTCCGGAGGTCTATCTGGGTGAACTTACCGAGGCCGCCGCCCGCAATGACCTGCGCGGCGGTCTGCGCGGGCATGAAATCCGCGTCTGGAGCCAGGGAGGTTCCGCCCGGGCTGAACGCGTTGAAGAGCACTTCATCCTCTTTGAACGTGGTCGGCTTCAGCACCACCTGGACGCCGTTGGCCAGCTCCCATTCCGTGATCCCGAACGCCTCCTTCACCGTTGTTTTCGTGATCGCGCCCGGCGTCGGCACGGTATCGAGCAGGGGCTGATTATCAACCGCATCAATGTAGGCAGTCACATCCTTGCGCACGGCGGAGGCGATCACCGCAGACAGCTTCGCCTCATCCGGCACGGTCAGGCCAGGCTTGTCGGGCGCGTTCACGAGGACGACCCGGTTGCGATCGGGGACCCAGTCCCGGGCCAGTCCGTTGACCTCGGCAAGGGTGATCTCCGGCAGGAAGCGCGCATGCAGCGCGGCTTCGTATTCGATGCCGGGTATCGGTTCCTGGGCGGTGAAATTGCGCGTGTATTCATCGGCGAGCGGGCCTGACGGCTGGGTGTCCTTTTCGGCAAGGGCGCGCTCCAGCCCACGCATGCTGTTCCGCTTCTGGCGTTCGACCTCGCTTGCCGTGAACCCGAAGCGAACCACGCGCTCGGCCTCGGTAAAGAGCGCTTCCAGCCCGCGCTCGACGCCGTCCTCTTTGACGCCTGCGCTCAGCGTGGAGATCTCTTTCGATCGCACGAATTGGCCACGGCCGGCGCCTGCGCCGAGAAACGGCGCGTCCGGCTTCTGGGCCATTTCCGACAGTCGCGCCGAGAGCATGCCGCTGAACAGCCGCTCCACGATCTGCTGGCGATATGCCGCTATGGTGGTCTGATCGCGTCTTGGCAGTTTGCTGTACACCGCCACGCTCGTGCCAGATGCCTCCTTGTCGGTGGCGATGGCGTACAGCGTGCCGGGATGATCGGGCACGTTGTATGACGGGCGCAGCTTGGTGGCGGCGGATTTGGGGATCGACTCGAAGTGCCTCTTGATCAGCGCTTCGACCGCGGCCTTGTCGAAATCGCCGACGGCCACCACGGCCATCAGTTCCGGGCGATACCAGTCCGTGTAGAACTTCTTCAGGCGCTCGTGCTTGAAGCTCTGGATCACTTCCATGTCGCCGATGGGGAGCCGTTCGGCGTAACGCGAGCCTTTGAGGAGGATGGGGAACTGCTTGTCCTGCAGCCGCGCGCCTGCGCCGCGGCGCAGGCGCCACTCCTCCGTGATGACCCCGCGCTCCTTGTCGATCTCTGCCGGATCGAACGACACATTGTGGGCCCAGTCCTCGAGGATCAGAAATGCCTTGTCGAGCACGTCCGGCTTGTCGGTCGGTACCTCCAGCATGTAGACCGTTTCGTCGAAGCTCGTGAACGCGTTGACGCTCGGGCCGAACCGCATGCCGATGGACTCGAGAAACTTGACCGTCTCCTGCTTCGGGAAGTTCTTCGTGCCGTTGAACGCCATGTGCTCGACGAAATGCGCGAGGCCGGATTGATCGCGGTCCTCCAGGATCGAACCCGTGTTGACCACGAGCCGTAGCGCCGCACGCTTCTCAGGTTTCTTGTTGGTACGCACGTAATAACGCAGGCCGTTCGCGAATCGACCCGTTGTAATCAGCGGATCGACGGGAATCGTCGTCGTAAGCGGCGCCGATTGCGCCGTGGAGGGCGTCGTGGCAGCCGGCCGCGGGGTTCCACCTGGCGCAGGCTGCTGCGCACCGGCGAGGCTTGTCGCCACCAGGCAAGCGGCCGCGAGGGTGGTCATTCGCGTGGTCGAAAACGTCGTCATGACTGTCTCCAGAAAAACACGGGCCGCGGGCGTGCCTGATGACCCGGATCGTCGGAAAGCGGGATTATCAATGCGGCGGTTGGGAACCGTCAAGCAGGTCGGGCTCTCGCCTCGGAGCTCTTGAGCTTCGGGCAGAGTCTCAAAAGAGCCCGAGCTCAGCGACGATGATAGAGGGCCTGTATCGGTCAGTTGCAACGCGGATTTCGGTGGGGGGCGCGCCAGCGCGACATGCGCCCGCGCGACATGATCGACATTCAGTCGTTCCGCTTGGTTCAAGGCTCGGATGAATACGAGGAGGGTAGGAATCAGCTTCGCCTGGACCGCTTCTTGTAAGTAACCGTGGCGGAGCGGTGGCCGCTCCCGAGGAGGTAAACAATGAACCGCGACGAACTCGATGGCAAGACAGAACAGCTCAAGGGTAAGGTAAAACAAGCGGCAGGCGATCTCACGGACAACGACCGCCTTCACGACGAAGGAGTGGCTGACGAAGCCGCCGGTGACGTGCAGGAAGGGTTCGGACGTGGCCGACGGAAGATCGGCGAAGCGATCGAAGACCTAGGCGAGAAGCTGAAGCGCTAGAATGGCTGAGCAGGACCGGGCTGTCCCGGTCCTGCTCATGGCCATTTGGGGCGCGGAATTTCTCGTGAATAGAAATCAGATCCACACCGTCACCGAAATCGTCGAAACTGAAGGCCACCTGATCGATTCCCGTCTGATGACGGAGATGTTCGACTCGGTGGTGAAACACGGCGGCAGCTTCGAAGTCCTCGAATTTGCCATCGGTCGGACGAACAACGATTTTTCTCGCCTGCAGATGCGTGTCACGGCCCCGGATGCCGCCGGGATGCAGAACCTGCTCGAAGAGCTCCTGACGTTTGGCTGCCGCACCTCAGCCGAGGTCGACGCCGCGCTGCAGCCCGCCCCCATGGATGGCTGCGCACCCGACGATTTTTACTCGACCAGCAATCACCACACCTGGGTTCGACACCGCGGCGCCTGGCTCGAAGTCGCGCGCCAGCGAATGGACGCCGCGATCGTGATCGAGCAGGGCAGCGCCAGCTGCCGAAAACTCCGCGATCTCCGCACGGGCGATTCGGTTGTCTGCTCGCTCGACGGCATCCGTGTCGTCCCGGAGTTCCGCGAGCGGGACCGGCACGGCTTCGCGTTCATGTCGGGCGGCATCTCCTCTGAGCGTCACGTTGAGACGAGCGTCGAGCGGATCGCCGACATGATTCGCGACGTCAAAGCCTCGGGCGGTCGCACCGCCTTCGTCGTGGGACCCGTCGTCGTGCACACGGGCGCGGCGTCGTACTTCTGCGATCTCGTGCGGCGCGGATACGTCGATGTGCTGCTCGCCGGCAATGCCCTCGCGGTTCACGACATCGAGAGCGCCCTGTACGGCACGTCGCTCGGCGTCAGCTTGAAGACGGGGGTTCCCGTCGAAGGGGGACATCGCCATCACATGCGTGCGATCAACGCCATCCGCCGCGCCGGAGGCATTCGCCCGGCTGTCGCCTCGGGCCTTCTCACGTCAGGAGTCATGTACGAATGCGTGACCCATAACGTCCCCTACGTCCTCGCCGGGAGCATCCGGGACGACGGCCCGCTGCCGGACACCATCATGGATCTCGTCGAAGCGCAGGACCGCTACGCGGAGGCGCTGGCCGACGTCCGCATCGCCGTCGTGCTCTCGACCATGCTGCACGGCATTGGGGTGGGGAACATGCTGCCGTCATGGATCAAGGTCGTGTGTGTTGACATCAACCCGTCGGTCGTCACCAAGCTCGTCGATCGCGGCTCGGCGCAGACCATCGGCGTTGTCACGGACACCGGGCTGTTCGTGCACCGGCTCGCGAACAAGCTGTCCTGTATCTCTGGGCCGACCGCGGCCGGTCAGTCCAAAGATCCGCAGGATTGACACAGGAACACGCTATCTCCGGCCGCGACCTTCCGGCAGCCGCCACCGCAAAGGCAGGGCTTGCACTGCGCTTCCTGTTTCTGCTATCTTTGCAAGGTTCTGGTCGGCTCTAGGACACCCTATCTAGAGCCACATACCAAGAAGGCGCGCCCCGTGAACGCTCAACGGGGCGGTTCGAACGCCCGTCCCCGACGGACGCCGCAACAACAACCTTATAGGGTAAGTCAGGTTCCAGGTGCCGGGCCGTTTTGCGGCTCCCTAGGCTTGGAACACTCAACCGATTGCGCGCCCCGAGAACTCGGGCGCGCCGCTGTCGGCGTTTTTCCACGTTTTCGCGTGCGCCCGCATGGGC
Organism: Acidobacteriota bacterium; assembly: GCA_031404215.1. Lineage (GTDB taxonomy): Bacteria > Acidobacteriota > Vicinamibacteria > Vicinamibacterales > 2-12-FULL-66-21 > JALZOC01. The sequence goes on along the minus strand of JANNHC010000649.1, from coordinate 236 downwards.
GCGCGTGACTGGAGTTGTCCGAACCGTGCCGACGATCAGTCAGCTTGTTCGCAAGGGCCGCGACAAGGTCCTCACGAAGACCAAGAGCCCCGCGCTGCAGGACAGCCCGCAGAAGCGCGGCGTCTGCGTTCGCGTGTTCACCCAGGCGCCGCGCCGGCCTGTACGCCCGGCAGCACTGGTTGCAGAATATCGTGGCCGGCGTTGTCGTTGGCGTGGTGCTGCCCCACGCCCGAATG
>JANNHC010000648.1:0-7970 GCA_031404215.1 Acidobacteriota bacterium | reverse complement strand
GAGAACCAGGGCAACTCCGCGAACAGGATCGGATCAAGATTCGGGTTCTGCGGCGCGGCACCGCTGTAGGTGTACAGCAGCGCCAGCGCTTCATGAAGGTCGTGCATGATCGGCGGATGCGCCGTGAAATACCAGTCCGCCAGCGCGCGCATCGAAACCTGGGAGAGATTAATGTCGCGCAATCCGCCACCTCCGCCGCCACCACCTGCGGGGGGCGCGGGTACGGCCGGCGGGTCCTGCGCGGCGGTTTCAATCCCGCGGTTGAACCAGTCCACGTTCCGATCGCGCCCGTCGGCATCGGCAACCGGTGTGACCGAAACGACGACGTTGTCGCGGATCTGTTTGATGAGCGGCGATGATTCGGTTGCGAGCCGATAGACCAGCTCCATCAGCATTTCCGATGGCCCCGTCTCGCCACTGTGGAGGCCGCCCATGAGGTGATAATGCGGCTTCGTGCTCGCGATGAGCTGCCTGATCTGTTCGGATGAAAGCCCGCGCGGGTCCGCGATTTTTCCCAGGTTGGCGCGATTCTTCTGAAGGTCCTTGATGTTGTCGTCCGACGACACCCAGACGACAACGAGCTCGCGGTCTTCGTCGGATCTGCCGATCGTTTCCAATCGCACGCGCGGCGTCGCGGCCGCGAGGGCCCGGTAGTACTTCAGGATGTCCGCGTAATAGGTCAACGTCGCCGGCGCGCCGATGTGATGGCCCAGGACGTCTTTCGGTGACGGAATGCCTTTCACCTTCGGCAGGTGATCGACCAGCGGGCTGCTGTAATACGGTGCCGTCGTCCACTCCGCCACCAGCCTGGCGAACTCCTCGTCCTGCGGCTGTGCCGGGTCGCGAGTCTCAGTGACCATCTGCTGCGCGGGCATCGAGATCGCCGCCGCCACAACCGTTGCGATGACGAGCAGTCCCGGTGCCAGGCGTCGGGACGCATGTTCGACTGTCATCGATACAACTCCTCGAAAAAGGCGAAGGTCCCTGTCGGCGGAGGTAGGAGTCTACCAGACCTCCCCGCGCCTCCCGGCCGACGCCGGACAGCGCCTGCAACGGTCCGCACGTATAATCCGGACTTCGGGAATGAAGCGCGGATCGGCGGGGTTCTGGATGACGATGAAGACAAGAATCGCGACGCTTGTGGCGGTCTGCCTTGCGGTTGCCACGCTGTCCGCGTCAACCTTTCCAAACCCTGCAAAGGACGTTCGGACGACGGGGATTCCGGGGCCTCGGACCGCGGTCCTGGCCGGCGGCTGCTTCTGGGGGGTGGAAGCCGTGTTCGAGCAGCTCAACGGCGTCTCGGATGTCGTCTCCGGTTACGCCGGGGGCAGCCAGCTCACCGCGCACTACTCACACGTCAGCAGCGGCGTCACCGGCCACGCCGAATCGGTCAAGATCACGTACGACCCCTCGAAAGTCACCTACGGCCAGCTGCTGAAGGTGTTCTTTGCCGTCGCGCACGACCCCACGGAACTGAACCGGCAGGGCCCCGATGAAGGGCCACAATATCGCTCGTCGATTTTTTATGACAACGACGAACAGAAATCAGTCGCCGAGGCGTACATCCGGCAGTTGCACGACGCGCATGTCTTCGCGCGCCGCGTGGTGACGACCGTGGTGCCGCTCGAGGAGTTCTATCCGGCCGAGGATTCGCACCAGAACTTTCTCGCCCGCAATCCTGACCACCCGTACATCGTGGTCAACGATCTTCCCAAGCTGCGCGCGCTCAAGGAGGAGTTCCCGGAACTGCTGAAGGGCTCGCCGATCGCGAAAAAAAAGTAACGCTACTCCAGGGCGAGTTGCTTGAGGGTGAGCAACATCGACATCAGCGCCACGGCCAGCAGGGTGCCGCGTTCGCTGAAGAACACCTCGCGCCAGGGGTGAAGCGGAGTGACGGGTGCGAGCGCGCCCCGCGGCGGCCACCGCGGCATCCAGGGTCTGACGTGCCGGGCATACTCGTCGTACGCGGCGAGGTACTTGCTGCGGATGAACGCGGCTTCCCAGTCCGCGATCGCCCGATACTGCACGAAGAACACCATCCACGCGACGGGCACCATCCACATGAGCCGCGACCAGACGGCAAACCCCGTCCACAGCAGCCAGTTACCGACATACAGCGGGTTGCGGACGATCGCGTAGGGTCCCGCGGTCATCAGCGGGCCGTAACGGGTCGTCCGCGTCCGGGAAATGGTCCCGATATGCCGGACGGCCCACAGGCGCAGGAGCTGTCCGGCAACCACGATGAGCGCGCCGGAGGCCATGAGCGCGCGGCTGTCAACTTCCCCTTTGCGGACGAGCAGCAGCACGAGGGCGAGCGGTACCGGGAGAAACGAGCGGTAGCGGAACAGCCACGCCCCGGCGGGGGCCTCGCAAGTCATCGGTTCGATAGTACCATTCAACAATGCGGTTCCTGCTGCGGCTGCTCCTGAATGGCCTCGCGATCGTGATCGCCGCGTGGTTTGTCCCTGGCGTCCGTCTCGAGGGCGTGGTGCCGGCCGTCTTCGCGGGCATCCTGCTCGGCCTCGTCAACGCGCTGGTCCGCCCCATCCTGCTTCTGCTCACGTTTCCGTTCACGCTGCTGACACTCGGATTGTTCATCTTCATCGTCAACGCGATCTGCTTCGCTCTGACGGCGGCGCTTGTGCCGGGCTTCGACCTGAGTGGGTTCCTGGCCGCATTCTTCGGCGCGCTCGTCGTTACAGTGGTCAGTTGGGTGCTGAATGCCTTGCTGGCCGACGCTTCGGATCGGCGGGGGTGAGAAACAGCCATCCGCCAGGGCGGAAGCCCTGCGCTACAAGGTGTCAGCTTCTGGCGATTTTGATCGCGAGCAGGAGCAGTGCGGCGCCGGTGATGGCCTCGAGGATCCGGCGCGGCCGTGGCGCAGCCAGCGTGCGCGAGAGTGTTCCACCGGCGGCCGCCCAGGCCACGTGCCAGGTCGCGGCGAGCGTGACGTGTATCGTCGTGAGCAGCAGCGCGCTCGCCACGACCGGCGCGCCGCGGGGGATGAATTGCGGAAGGAGCACGAGATAGAACGTCGCGATCGCCGGATTCAGCGCGTTGGTGGCGAACCCCTCATAGAGGCTCCGCCACAGCCCGCGATCGGTCGCGCCGGCGGCGACGACCGCTTCAGCTCCTCGCGGTGTCAGCGCGCGGCGAATCGACTGCAATCCGAGCCAGGCCATGTACACGACACCGCCGGCACGAAGCACAACCCAGGCGGACGGCCACCGTTGAACAGCCAGCGCAAAACCGAAAGCGGAAAGCAGCCCATAACAGATCGATCCGCTGTTTGCGCCAACGGCGGTGACGATGCCAGCCCGTGTGCCCCCGGCCAGGCTGTTCCGCAGGACGACCGCGGTGGACGCACCAGGTGTCAGGACAAGCGGCAACGCGACGGCGATAAAGCCCCAGACTGGAATCACACGGCGATCCTATCCGGAGGGCGGTTCCAGGCCGAGCGGCAGCCTGTCTGTCTCACGCAGAGATCGCCGAGGTCGCAAAGATCGAGCCATTCGCGCGATTGACAGCGACCCGTCCATCTTCCGCCGACGTCGGCAACACATGGACGGACAGCGAGAATTATCGGCGATCTCTGCGGTCTCGGCGCGAGCTCGTACGTAACAAGCCGCCGGCGGACGCAGGACGTCAGAAGTTCCGCTCGGCGCCGACGAGACCCGGGCGCATCGGCGGAGCGTCCGGCATACGTTCAAACCCCACGAGTTTCCAGCCGTCGGCGCCGCTGCGGAAGTACGCGCGCACGGGTGCGACCCAGGAGGACTGCGTTCCCCCCGTGGCGCTGATGTCGGCACGGACGTAGACGCCGCGGCCTCCCGCGAGCGTGGTATCGGGCCGGAGGCGCGCGAGGGCCTCGGCAGGGGGCGACAGGCGGGGCGCGATCGCCTTCGATTCGCCGACCGCCGTCGCCTGGCCGGTGGCGTTGTCGAAGCGGTACCAGGTGACGTGATACCCCGACGGTGGCGGCGCGAACCCGTGCTCGACGGCCAGGTTCTTGAACGTCAGTGTTCCGTCCCCGGCAAGCGATGGATCCACGATCGGGTTGACGCCGGTCAGGAACGCGCGCCCGATCTTGTCGCGCCGCTCGATGAGCGCGTCGGCCAGGAACTGCTCGGCGCCCGGATCGCTGTATCGTCCTGCGCTCACGGCGGTCCGAATCAATTCGTCCGACAGCGCCATCAGCTTCCGCGCCGCCCAGAACGTGTCGTCGGCGCGCGAACGCACGTACGCGGGGTTCGGCACGCGTGGCCGCCACAGTTCCGGCACGAATCGCTTCGACTCGAAGCGCCCAATCCCGCGCAGCCGCGGATAGTCGATGGTCAGCCAGGGCCGCACGTAGAATCCGAACGCGGGCAGGGCTTTCTTCACGGGGCCGAACTCCGCGAGGTACTCGTACCCGTCGCGCCGCTCGCGCACGCCGATGCCTGCGCTCCCGAGCGCCGCGTTGAAGTCGAACAGGTGATGGCGCACGTGCGATCGGCCGTTCTCGGTGACGAGCGTGTCCATCGAGTTGATCGCCTTCGCGTCGGTGTGATTCACCCACGCGCTGAAGACGCGAAGGCCTCGGAGTTCGCGGCGGTTCTCGTGCGGGACGATGTCGTTGGGGTCGTCTGGCCGCGTGCCTTCGTACTTGAACCCCTCCAGTGGCTCCCCCGGCAGGGCCGCACTGAGGACCACGCGGTACGTGCCGTCGGGATTGCGTTCGGCGCGCCGTAGCTGCTCGTCGATGTCCGACTCGTGCATGCGCCGGTGCGATCCGTCCGGCAACCGGACCGTCGCGTCGCTGCCGAGGACGAGATTGTCCCGTCGCAGCGTGCCGATGACGACTTGCGGGACGTGGTAGCCCAGCGCATGAAACAGCCGAGTGACGACCGCTTCGGCGCCGGTGCCGAGCTCAGGGAAGCCGGGAGGATCGAACTTGACGAAATACCGGCGGTTGCGTTCATCGGTGATCGTGAACCCCGGCGAGACGCCGTTCGCCTTGCGGCTGACCGTCCACGTGCCGGGCACGGGGCCCGTGTCGTCGGTCGGCCCCTCGAGCATGTCCGCCGCCGTGATCGGCCGGCTGCCCGCGCGGTTCGTGAACCAGCTCGAGTCCGGCACCTCGTCGATGGTGTTGATGCTCTCCGCGCGTCCGACATCCTTGAGCCCCGGACGTCGGAAGAGATTGATTGCCGCGTCGTGGACGAGCGAGATCTCCCGCGCTTCCGCGTTCGACGCGTCTTGCGTGTCAACGATTCGCACGACCGGATCGTCGTCATAGAACGTCGGTGCCGTCCGCGTTCCGCGCAGTGGCGCCCCGCCGCTCGCCACGGCCGCCGACGGATTGGACTCCACAATCAGCGTCAGCGGGAGGATCGCGACAACGAGAGGGAGCCAACGGGCATGTCGAAGCGCTCGCATGGAATTCATTGCCCCACCGGACTGAACGCCAGCAGGAGGCGCACACCTTCGCGGCTGCGCGCCACTTCCAGCCGAAGGACGGTCATCTGCGCTCCGTGCAGCCGGATTCCCGCGCCGACCGACGACTTGAGTCCCGTGAAGTCGAGCGACCCGCGGGTGGGGACGGCTTTGCCGGCATCGTAGAAGATGGCCGCGTCGAGGAACTCCTGCGCGTACCACCGGTATTCGGCCGTCATCACGATCGAATGACGATCGCGGAAGCGGTAGTTGGCGAACCCGCGAAGATCGTGGCCGCCAAGATCCGGCATGAGGAAAAACGGAACGTCCCGCCCCGCGGCGGTCGCCGTGGTCGAGGCGCGCAGGCCGAAGAACAGCACCCAGTTACCGTGGAGGATTGGGAGATACTGCTCGACCGCGCCGTCAATGCGTTGAAACGAATACGGTCCGTCGTTCTGCTGTCGGTAATCGTGGAGCGTGGCACGCAGCAGCGTTCCCTGCCGGGTGTAGCCTTCGCCGTCGCGCGAATCAATGGCGGCCGACGCCTGTCCGTGGATGTAGCGCGGATCGGCGCCGGCGCCGGGCATCGCGTGGAACAAAAACGCGCGCGCCGGATCTGCGGTGCGGGACAGGCCAGTGTCAAACCGCTCGACCCCAACACCTGCGCCCAGCCGAACAAAGGCCACAGGTTTGAATACTGCTTCGCCGCCGAGCTCGGTCTTCGTCTCGGCATATTCGGTGCGGGTGTTCGGGGAATCCGGGCCGAGCGCGAACACCGCCCCTTTGGGCGCGTCCTGCCACCGCGCGCGCCCGCGAACGAATGCGCGCCCCTCCGCAAACAGAGGCGACCGCGCCGAGACCTGCGCGACCTTGTAGCCGCGGATGGAGTATGCCGCCTTGCCGATCGCGACCGCTCCGCTCGCGAACGTCTTGCCGTACGCGGGGCCGAGGGCCAGACCGGCTCCGCGCTTGATGTCGCCGAAGGTCACGAAGAGCCCGCGTGCGACGCCGAACCCGCCCGCCTGTTCGATCGAGAGCAGCTGACGCTCGATCCACGACGGCCGGTAGGCCGCCACCTTTCGCGCTTTTTCCTCCTGCTGCCGCGCCATCTCTTCGGCGCGCGACCCCACATCCTGCGCGTGGGCGGTCCCCAGCAACGCGCCGGCAAAGAGCGCTGCCGTCACGATTGACTTCAGGCGATGCATGTCTGACGTCATTTATAATCCAAAGTGCCCATCTGATGAAGTCTCTTTCCGCAGCGCTCGCCACGACGGGCACAGTCTTGCTCGCGTCAACGATTGCGCTGGCGATCACCCAGGCCCCACTCGGCTCCCCTGTCTTTTTCGCCTGTGCCACCGTCGCCGGCATGGCGTACCTCGTGATGCTCGGCCGCGTCTGGCACGAGGCGCAGGCTCCGCGCCGCCTGCTGTGGACGGCCCTCGCGCTCGCGCTGGCGTTTCGCGCGCCGCTCGTCGGGCCTCGTGTCGGGAACGACAGCGACATGGTGCGGTACCTCTGGGACGGCCGCGTGCAGACACTCGGATACAACCCGTATCTCGTGGTCCCTGCCGATCCGGCGATGCGGGCCACCCACACGGATGAAACGCTGCGGATGCCGAGCCTCCGGGCGCACACACCGTATCCACCAGGCGCGCAGCTTTTCTTCAGGCTCGTCGTGTCGATACACGACTCGACGCGCGCGATGAAAGTCGCGCTCGTGGCGTGCGACCTGCTGACGATGGCCGTGCTCTGGCGATGGCTCGTGCTGACTGGCAGGAGCGAATGGCTGGTGCTGGCGTATGCCTGGAATCCGCTCGTCGTGCTCGAGGTGGCGCACAGCGGGCACATGGACGCGCTCGGCGCGCTCTGGATCACGGCATCCGCTTACTGGCTCGCGCGCCGACGGACGGCGCTCGCGTCGATCGCGTTCGTGCTGGCGGTGGCGACCAAGCTGCTTCCGATCGTGCTGCTGCCCCTCTACTGGAAGCGCGTGCGCCTGCGCGACGCGCTGGCCGCGGGCGCGCTCCTCGCGATCCTCTATCTGACGTTCACCGGCGGAGACATCCTCCCGTTCGGCGCCGTCCCGAATGTCGTGGCGAACATCCGGTTCAACGGTCCGTTGTTCAGATCGATCGCGCGCTTCAGCTCGCCGCAGGCCGCGGCGGTCGTGGCCGTCGGCATCGGGATGCTCGTCGCGGCGTGGGCTCGCTGGCGGCTCGACGCCTCTCATCCCGCGGCATGGGCGTGGCCGATGGCCATCGCCCTGGCCTGCGCGCCGGTCATCTATCCCTGGTACTTGCTGTACTTGACGCCGTTCCTGTTCGTCAGGGCCACCCTGCCACTCACCGCCTGGACTCTCTCGGCGATCCCCGCCTACATCGTCTGGCAAATCGCCCGGAATGGAGGCCAATGGGTTGTTCCCCCAGCCGTGATGGTCATCGAGTACGCGATCCCGGTCGCCCTCGGCGCATGGTTGCTCCGCCGCACCCCCGCATCCCGCGACTCCCCAGACCCCGCCCCGAGGACCTGGTAGCCGAACCCGGTAGGAGCCAGGT
>JANNHC010000647.1:0-7522 GCA_031404215.1 Acidobacteriota bacterium | reverse complement strand
TGTGCAGGGCCCGGCGCGCCTCCTCGAAGCTGCCGTGGGCGGTGACGTCCTCTCCTGCCTCGATGAAAGAGCGCTCGAGCGCCTCGAGGAGTGAGGGGTCGTCGTCCACGATGAGGATTTTCAAGCGCCGCTGACTGTCGTTCATCGGTAAATTCGCATGCACGCCTCGCGCCGTTTCTGAAAAACTGCGCGCTTACGTCGGGCCGACTACGGGTATAAAAAACCCGTTGAATGGAGACCACCGCACGGCGAAGGCTAACCTGTTAGCCCGTGGACGGAATGTTGCCTGCCTCGAGCCCGGCGCTCAAATTGCAATATCCGCTGCTGAGGCGGAATGTCCATCCCTACGAATGCGGCTGAGAACCAGCTCATCAGTTCAGCGCGACGGCGTGGCGCGGAGCTGATCCGGGCTCTCGTGACCACGACAGGCGTATCGCCTGACGTGCTCTGCGAGCGTGCCGCGGAAGCCGTTGACCGCTTCTGCGCAGATCTGCTGGGCGGGTTGATCACGGCCGCGGTGCCTCTGGCGGGCCCCGAGAGCGCCTGGGTCCGCCGTCACTACCTTCCCCTGATTACCGAGTTCGGCACGGGAGTCCGCGACGCCTTGGAAGACCCCACCCTGCGCCACGCAGCGGCGCAAGCCATCCAATGCAAGATTCTCGAACACGAACGCCGTTTGCGCATCGTCCTGGACTCGGCTGCAGCCGACTACGGGCTGATCGCCGACGCCGCGCAGTCCGACGGCAGGGCCGGCGATCCGCAGCGGAACCGCCAACATTAGAGCAGTCTTCGGACTCAGGCTCAGGGCCTGTACTAGGATCTAGCTAGCCTCATGCTGCTCATCACCTCTCCTCGATTCGAAGAACACGTCACCCCTCCGGGACATCCCGAGAGCATGGAACGTGCACACGTGTTCGACGCGGCCGCCGCGCGATGGACAGCGGCCGGGGGCGCAACCGCGGCCCCGCGACCGGCCACGCGCGAGGAGCTGTCGCGCGTGCACACGTCGGGGCACCTCGACACGATTGCCGCGTCCGAGGGACGTGCGGTGATGCTGGACGAAGACACATTCACGTCGCCCGAGTCAGCCGAGATCGCGCTGCTGGCCGCGGGCGCGACGGTGATGGCGGCGGAGCACGCGCTCGAGCACGGTGAACCCGCATTTGCTCTGGTGCGTCCCCCGGGACATCACGCCGAGCGGGACAGCGCGATGGGGTTCTGCCTGTATAACAACGTCGCCGTCGCTGCCGCGCATGCCCTGGCGCGCGGTCTCGACCGTGTGGCCATCGTGGACATCGACGTCCATCACGGCAACGGCACGCAGTGGGCGTTCTACGCCGACCCGCGTGTGTTGTACGTCTCGACCCATCAGTTTCCCTTCTACCCAGGCACCGGCGCTGCCGACGAGACAGGGACGGGCGCCGGCGCCGGTTTCACGGTGAACGTGCCGCTCGAAATGGGCGCCACCGATGCCGACTACGACCTGGTCTATCGTTCCACCGTCGTGCCGGTGCTCCGGGAATTTTCCCCGCAATTGCTGCTTGTGTCCGCCGGGTTCGACGCCCACGAGCGCGATCCGCTGGCGTCCATGCGGGTCACGACCGCCGGCTACGCGTCGGTTGTCAGGCAGCTCATGACCGCAGCGGGGAAGACAGCTGTCGCGTTTGTGACGGAGGGGGGCTACGACCTCGCCGCGCTTGCGGACTGCCTCGATGCGGCATTCGCGGCGATCGCCGGATCGGGGTCAGGCTCCCATCCGGTGGGGCCGGATCCCGATCTCGCGGTGCGCGGGAAACGCGCGCTGAAAGCCGTCCGCGCCGCCCAGGCGCCGTTCTGGCGTGGGATATAATTTGTAGATCGTGCCCGACTACAAACCCCAGACTATCGAAAAGAAGTGGCAGGATCGGTGGCGCGACAGTCGTGCCTTCGAAGTCACGGAAGACCCCGCAAAGCCCAAGTTTTACTGCCTCGAGATGTTCGCGTACCCCTCAGGGCATGCGCATGTCGGCCACGTCCGCAACTACATGATCGGCGACGTCGTCGCACGCATGAAACGGATGCGCGGGTACAATGTCCTGCACCCCTTTGGCTGGGACGCGTTCGGCCTGCCCGCCGAGAACGCCGCGATCAAGAACGGCACGCATCCCGAAACCTGGACACTCGAAAACATCGCCCACATGAAGGGGCAGCTCCAGCGGATCGGCATCAGCTACGCCTGGGAACGCGAAATCGCCACCTGCCTGCCCGACTACTACCACTGGAACCAGTGGGTCTTCCTCAAGATGCTCGAGCGCGGCCTCGCCTACCGGCGCCGCTCGAACGTCAACTGGTGCCCGAGCTGCAACACCGTGCTCGCCAACGAACAGGTCATCGATGGCGCCTGCTGGCGGTGCGGAACCACCGTCACGAAGCGCGAACTGGAGCAGTGGTTCTTCCGCATCACGCAGTACGCCGACGAGCTGCTCGAGGCCTCCGACAGCCTGACCGGGTGGCCCGAAAAAGTGCTGACGATGCAGCGCAATTGGATCGGGAGATCGGAAGGGGCCAGGGTGCGCTTCGGGGTGGCGAGGGAGGGGGCTCAGGGCTCAGGGCTCAGGGGGCAGGAAACGACGAGCGACACCATCGAAGTCTTCACCACTCGCATCGACACGATTTACGGCGCGAATTTCATCCTGCTGGCGCCGGAGCATCCACTCGTCGAGCGGTGGGGCGGCGAAGCCGGGGGGGACGAACTCCGCCGCAACATGCAACGGTTCAAGGGGCAGGACCGCACCGCAAGGATGACGGGGGAGATCGAGAAGGAAGGATTCGACACGGGACGCGCGGCGATCAATCCGTTCACGGGGAAGCCCGTGCCGGTCTGGGTGGCGAACTTCGTCCTCATCGAGTACGGCACGGGCGCGGTGATGGCGGTCCCCGGCCACGATCAGCGCGATTTCGAGTTCGCGAAAAAATACGGTCTCCCCATTACGGTCGTGGTGCAGTCGGAAGGAGAGAGCCTCAGCGCAGAGACGATGACCGAAGCGCATCCCGGCGCTGGCCAACTGGTTGACTCCGGAGAATTCACCGGCCTCGATTGGGAAGAGGCGAATCGCCGGATGACGGACGCCGCCAAAGAACGCGACATCGGCGAAGGAACGGTGCAGTACCGGCTGAAGGACTGGGGCATCTCGCGTCAGCGCTACTGGGGAACCCCGATCCCGGTCGTCTACTGCGAGAAGTGCGGGATGGTGCCCGTGCCGTCGGATTCGCTGCCGGTGCTCCTGCCCAGGATTTCCGAATTCAGCGGCCGCGGTGACTCGCCGCTCGCGCAGATTCCAGAGTTCGTCAACACGACCTGCCCGAAGTGCGACGGTCCGGCGCGCCGCGAGACGGACACAATGGACACGTTCGTCGATTCGTCGTGGTATTTTTTCCGCTTCTGCGATCCGAAGAACTCCGAGCTTCCTTTCGATCCCGAGAAAGTCGGCTACTGGGGTCCAGTCGATTTCTACAGCGGCGGCGTCGAGCACGCGATCCTGCACCTGATCTACTCGCGGTTTTTCTGCCGGGTCTTTCGCGACCTCGGCATGACCAACATCAGCGAACCCTTCACACGGCTGCTGAAGCAGGGCATGGTGCTCAACGCCGGCCAGGTCATGTCGAAGTCGAAGGGCAACGTCGTCGATCCGGACGACATGATCCAGAAGTACGGCGCCGACGCGCTGCGGCTGTACGTCATGTTCGTCGCGCCGCCAGAGAAGGAAATCGAGTGGACGGACGCGGGCCTCGAAGGCAGCTGGCGCTTCCTGGCACGTGTGTGGCGGCTGGTGGACCAGCTCGCCGAAACGATTGGCGGCGAGGGCATCCCGAGCCCCGCGGAACTCGAATTGAATGAGGGAGAGCGCGCGCTGCGCCGGAAGACGCACGACACCATCCGGCGCGTGACGACCGATCTCGACCCCCGCGTCCACTTGAACACCGCGGTGTCGGCGCTCATGGAACTGGTGAACGAGCTCTATGCCTTTTGTGGCCGCACGGAGTGTCTGCGCGTTGGCCAGCACGCCGACGAGGTCGCCACCGCCGGTTCGGTCGAGCGCGCCGCGACGGTCGCGGTGCTCAAGGAAGCCGTCGAGGCCCTGGTGCGCATGATCTCCCCATTCACACCGCACATGGCGGAGGAGCTCTGGGAGATGCTCGGCCACCCGGGGGGGATTGTGGCCGCCGGATGGCCGTCCTTCGACGAGGCTGTCGCGAAGGCCGACGAAATCGTGGTTCCCGTGCAGATCAACGGGAAGGTCCGCGCGCGCCTCACGGTGCCCGCCGGTACATCGGAAGAACAACTGCGAGCGTTCGCGCTGGCGGATCCTCAGGTCGCAAAGCACCTCGAAGGGAAGACGGTCAGGAAGGTCGTCGTGGCCGGGGGACGGCTCGTCAGCATTGTGGTGGAGTAAATCGATGCCGAGCCGACGAACATTTCTCCGATCCGCCGCGGTCATCGCCTCGGGCCTGGGGTTGCCCGCTTGCGGCTACTCGCTCGCCGGCCGCGGGTCGTTTCTCCCGGCATCCATCAAGGTCATCGGCGTCCCGATGTTCGTGAACAACACGCCGATCTTCGAAGTCGAAAAGCGGATCACCGAACGGGTCCGCTCGGAGTTCATCGGACGCGGGAAGTATAAAGTCGAGTCAACGGCGAATGCCGTGGACGCGGTTCTCCTTGGCGAGATCTCGACCATCACCGTCACTCCCGCGGCGTTCACCGAGGAACGTCAGGCTTCGCGCTACGTCATCACCGTCACCTCGAAGATCGAGTTTCGCGACGTCAAGGCCGACAAGGTCCTCTGGACAAATCCGTACCTCCAGTTCCGCGAAGACTACGAGCTGTCGAATACCGAAAACGTGACGGACCCGGCGGCCTTCCTCGGCCAGGACGTCAACGCGCTCGACCGCCTCGCAACCGAGCTCGCCCGGAGCATCGTCTCCGCCATCCTCGAGGCGTTCTGATGGGAACGGCGACTCCGCAGGTCGTGCGCAAGCAACTCGCGCAGGGAAAACCGGAGCCGATCTACCTGATCGTCGGCGACGACGATGCGGAGATGTCGCGGTTGTCGGCCGACGTGTCGGCGCTGGTCGAGGACGAGCTGCGCGCGTTCAATCTGGAGCGAATCTACGCTGGCGAGAAAGGGGTCTCGCCCGCGTCGATCGTCGAATCCGCGCGGACCCTGCCGATGATGGGCGACCGCCGCGTCGTCGTGATCCTTCGCGCCGAGAGGCTCCTGAAGCCGAAGCGTCGCGGCAAGACCGCGGACTACGAGGAGCCGGGAGACGAAGAGGAGCCGGCGGGCGGCACGGATCTGCTGGACGCCTACGTGAAACGACCCGAGCCCCGGACGACGGTGGTGTTCGTGGCGGCGGACGTCGATCGAAGCCGCCGGCTCTACAAGTCACTCCAGAAGCAGGCGACGATTGTCGAGTGCTGGGGGCTGCGGGGCGCCAAGGATGCACGCGTGGACCTGCGGCAGGTGGCCCGCACCGCGGAAGGGCTCGTGAAGCAGGCGGTCGCGGACGCGGGGCAACAGATCGATCCGGCGGCTGCGCGTCTTGTCGCGGAGCGCGCCGGCGCCGACATTTCGACGCTGCGCGGCGATGTCGATCGGCTGCTGCTGTACGCGGCCGGGAAGGCGAAGATTGATTTAAAGGACGTCCAGGAAGTTGTCAGCGGGGAAACGACGCAGGATGACTGGGCCGTGACGAGCGCGATTCAGCGAGGAGATGCCGCCGAGGCCCTGCATCAGATCGGACTCTCGATGGAGGCCGGAGGTGTGCCGTTGAAAATCCTGGGGCAGCTCGGCTGGTTCGTGCGGGAGAAGCTGCCGGCCGCAGACGCTCGGCGCGTTCCGGCAGCCATCGAGGCACTGTTCCGGACGGATCTGGACCTCAAGAGTTCCGGAGGCGACCCGCGCGTGCTGCTCGAGCGGCTGGTTGTCGAGCTATGCAGCCGCTGACTTCTTGGCGACGCGGCTCGCGAGGCGCGACTTGTAGCGTCCTGCGGCATTGCGATGAATGAGCTTCTTGGCGGCCATCTTGTCGACGAGCGAGATGGTGTTGCGCAGCGCGTCCTTCACCTGGGCCGCGTCCTCGGAGTCGATCGCGACGCGAATGTCGCGCAATGCGCTGCGGAGCCGCGTGCGAAGCTGCTTGTTGTGCTCGCGGTGTTTGACGTTCTGGCGATGCGCTTTGAGCGCGGAATCATGACTAGCCACTCTGGATCCTCCCGTACAACCTTCGAATTATAGCACGCCAGAGTATAATGCCCGGGTCCGTAGAATACAGTTCCCCTTTCGCACCTCTAGTTCTCTACTCTCCAGGAGCGCGTGTGCCCGATTTCGAAATGACCCCAGGTTCCGACGAGACGATCGGCCGGATCGACACCCCCTATCACGACCCTGACGATTTTGCCGAGAGGCCGCCCCCGCCCGCGCGGGAGGGCCTGCCGAAGGCTTTTCGCATGCGGCATGCGTCGCACTACGTCGAGCAGTTGATGGGCGACGGACCCCTGCAGACGGTGCGCCAGATTTCTCTCGACCAGATCGACCGGATGGACGACGAGCCTGTCGCTGACGATCTGAGCGGCCTCGTCGCGTCCATTCGCGAAGTCGGGGTGCTTCAACCCCTGCTGATTGCCGCGCGCGACGCGTCGCGGTTCGATCTGGTCGCGGGACGCAAGCGGTTGTCGGCGGCCCGCGCGGCCGGGCTCGCGGCGGTGCCGTGCCTGCTCGTGCACGCCGACGTCGAAGCCGCTCGGAAACTCCGGGCGCACGCCGAATGGCGGCCGGCCCCGCCCGAGGTCACGCCTGAGATTGCGCCGCCGGTCGATACGGCATCGGACGGCGTCATGCGGACGGCGTTTTCGGAGATCAGCACGTCGATGCGTTTCATCAACGCGCTGGCCCCGATCGCGCGCACGAACGACTCGCCGTCACGGGTCGCGATGATTGTTGGCGCGATCAGCATGGAGGCGAGCCGCGCGACAACGGTTGCGGCCGCCGCCGAACTGTTGGTGCGCACCGAACCGCTTCGCCTCGCGCCGGTCGATTGCGTCGCCCTGATCGACACCATTCGTGCGCAGGTGGCGCCCGATGCCCGGCTGAAGGGCGTCCACGTGGAGTGGAAGCAATCGCTGGATCTCGCGACAACGGTGGCGGACCGCGACGCGCTCGCGACGGGTTGGTCGGCGCTGATTCACGCGCTGCTCGGTCCGGCGCGCGAAGGCCATCGCCTCGAGGTGTCGTTGATCGCTCCGCGCGTGCGGCCGGCCATCATCCTGGAAGCGACCCTGCACGGCGCGCCGATCCAGGGCGATATGGAGCGCTTCTTTGACGAGCATCCCGCCGGACGGGCCGGTGCGATCATGCTGGCCGCCGCCCGGCAGAGCGCCGAGTTGCACGGCGGACGCCTGAGCGTCACTGCCATCGAGGACGGGATCGCGGCGGCCTTCGTTGCGCCGCAGCCGTTGGATCTGATCTAGCGATCTCGCGCGGAG
>JANNHC010000646.1:0-3750 GCA_031404215.1 Acidobacteriota bacterium | reverse complement strand
CACTGATTTCGCCAACATGCGCTACGAGCTGGAGCGCTGCGGCGTCCACGACGGTTCACTGTTTCCAGACCTCGACGGACCTACCCGCAAACTCGAATGGAAGCACGTCATGCTTTCGGATGAGATTTAGCAGCCCTCAGTCGGTCAAGGCGATACGGGGTTGCTCAGCCCTCAACTCCTTCACCAACGCCTCCGCAAGAATTTGGGCAATCTCCTCGCGGATACCTGTCGACTTGACAATTCTGTAATGTCATGCTAATACAAACGCCAATTCAGATAAATATATTTTGTATTAAATCTTTTACATCGGCTTAAGGTCACTCGAGTCTCGACGATGCGCCCTCGAACGGGTGAAGTCCTATCGCACACCTGGCGCTTCAGGCGAGGAAGGAAAGGCAGTATGTGGAAGCTTCGGTCAGTCGGGTGGGTCGTGGGCCTGGCGGTCCTGTTTTGTTCGACGCCGCTGGAGGCCCAGGTAGCAGGCACGATCAGCGGGTACGTGCAGGATCAGGGGGGCGGCATGATGCCCGGGGCGGCGGTCACCGCGGAATCGGCAGGACAGAAACTCGTCCGCTCGACCGTCACGAACGCAACGGGTTCTTCGACTTTCAGGCGCTGCCGCGGGGCACGTACCAGGTGAAGGTCGAGATGACCGGCTTCGACAGCCAGGTGCAGAAGAACATCGAGGTCACCGCAGGCGCGAACGTCCGCCTGGATTTCTCTCTGCGCGTCGGCGGCCTGGCGGAGGAAGTCGTCGTCTCGGGGCGCGCGAGCATGATCGAGACACGCAACGCGACGCAGTCGAACCTGATCGACGATCAGCGGGTGCAGGACCTGCCGATGAACGGCCGCAACGTGGTGGCGCTTGCCGGGACGGACGCCAGCGCCACGGCGATTCGCGCGAACCAGGAGACGTCCGACGGCCGCCAGGGACCGATCATGTCGGTGAACGGCGGAAATCAGAACCACAACCTGTTTACGCTGAACGGCTCCATCTTCACCCACTTCAACCAGACGACCGGCTTCAACCCGCCCCCGCCTGACGCGGTCCAGGAAATCCGCATTCAGACGCACAACTTCTCGGCCGAGTACGGCCACACCGCAGGCAGCCAAGTCAGCATCATCTCCAAAGCGGGAACGAACAGCTTCCACGGGACGGCATGGGAGTTCCACCGCAACTCCGAACTGAACGCCCGGAGCTTCTTCCAAACCCGGAAGCCGCAGCAGAAGCAGAATCAGGCGGGCGCAAGCGCCGGCGGCGCGATTCTCCCCAACAAAGTCTTCTGGTTTGGCTCCTACCAGCGGCTGTGGGAACGGAGCGAGGCCGGTTCGAGCCAGACGGTGGTGCCCACCGCCGCGCAGCGCTCCGGAGACTTCACCGCCCTCAGCACCCAGTTGCGGAATCCCGTGAACCCGATCACGGGCGCTCCCTTCACCGACGCCACGGGGGCGCCGTGCCTGGCGGGCAACACCATCAGGGCAGGCTGCATCAGCCCGGTGGCCCGAGGGTTGCTCGACAAGTACGTACCGCAGTCGGCAAGCGGCACCGTCGTAACGCTGTCGCCCGCACCCCGGGACCATGCCGTGTACATGGGCCGCGGCGACTACCGTTTTTCAAACCGGAATCAGCTCAACGCGCATTTCTTCGCCGACCGCAGCGACAGCTCCTCGTGGCCTGGCAACGTGAACTACGTCCAGCAGGCGCTCTTCAGCGACGTGAACCAGTTCGCGGTCAGCGACTCGCACATCTTCAGCCCCAGGCTCGTCAACGAAGCGACGTTCTCCTACCTGACGTCGCGTTCCGGCGGCGGCGCGGTGACACAGATCGCTCCGCGCGATCAGGGCGTGAACGTCGACGTCGGCAACGACGGACGGGGCATGAGCTACTCGGTCTCCGGATCGATCAACCTGGCTTACCCTGGCATCAACGCGCAGGATTACAGGAGCTGGCAGTTCAAGAACACGACGACGTTCAATCTCGGGAACCACACGCTGAAGTGGGGCTACGAATTCATCCGCCCGATCTTCGAGTTCAACCTGGCGCTGACGCGCTCGGCGAACTTTCAGGGCACCCGGACCGGCAATCCGATCGCGGACTTCATGATCGGAGCCTTCGAAAACTCCACGATTGAATTCGGAATTGCGGACCACAGCCCGTCCACGGTGAAGCATCAGGCGTTCATCGAAGACTCGTACAAGATGCACCCGCGGCTCACGGTGAACTACGGCCTCCGGTATGAGCCCTTCATCCCAGTCGACCAGAAGGGTGGCCGCCACACCACGTGGGTGCCGGGCGTTCAATCGACGGTGGTGCCCGACGCACCCAAAGGCATCCTGTTCCCGGGGGATCCGGGCTTGCCGTCGCGCCTCACGTACAGCGACCTCAACAACTTCGCGCCGCGCCTAGGGGTGGCCTGGGATGTGAACGGTAATGCGAAGACCGTGGTCCGCGGCGGGTACGGCATTTTCTACCAGCAGGTAAACGGTGAAACCACGCACGCAGCCGAAGGGCCGTGGCGAGGCACGACCCAGCTGCGCCAGGGCCGGATCGAAGATCCGTTCGGCTCACTCGGCCAGACGGAGCCGCCGCCGGAATCGCCTGGCAGGTTCGGCTGCTCGGCGATTTCGGAATTCCCGGGCCTGCGGTGCACGCAGTACCCGGTGCCGATCCGGATCGTCTACACCGATCAGCATCTGCGGACGACTTATGCACAGCACGTCAGCACGTCGCTCCAGCGCCAGCTTGGCGCGCATCTGGCGGTCGAGGCGGCCTACATCGGCAAGATCGGCAGCAAGCTCGTCGGGCACAACTATTTCAATGCCGCGCCGTTCATCACTTCCCCCATCACCGGCCAGCCGCCGACGCTGCAGAACGTCGAGCAGCGGGTGCCCTTCAGCCCGGGCATCATCAGCGCGCAATCGCGCGTGCTCGGCAACTTCTTCCGGAGCACCTATCACAGCCTGCAACTGCGGGTCGATCGCCGCATGGCGCGCACGATCTCCTTCTCCGGCTCTTACGCGTTGTCGAAGAACATGACGAACCAGCCGGAGAACACGACCGGGTTGATCAGCAGCATCCCGAATCCATTCGACCTCGAGTCGCTCTGGGGCCCGTCGTTCCTCGACCGGCGTCATGTCGTGGCCGCGTCCTGGGTATGGAGCCCCCAGCGCACCTTCACGAACGGACTCGTCGGGGCCGCGCTGAACGGGTGGACGCTGACGGGGTTTCACCGCATCCAATCCGGAAGTCCGCTCGTGTTCACGATGGGCACCGACGTCGCGCAGAACGGCATCCTGCAGCCGAACGGCCAGTACGCGTTGCTCGTTCCGGGGGCAGAGGTCCGGCGGGATCATTCGAGCACTGCCGATATGATTGCGATGTACTTCAACACGGCGGCGTTCGTGCCGGTGAACAGCGTCCCACGCGGAATCTACGGCGACGCAAAGCGGGGGCTCATCTACGGGCTGGGTGACGTGAACACCGATTTCGCCCTCATGCGCTATGTCAATCTCGGATCGGGCCTGCGCGTGCAGCTGCGCGGCGAGTTCTTCAACGCGTTCAACCAGGTGAACTTCAACAATCCGAACACCACGGTCTCGTCCACGACGTTCGGGCGCATCACCGGCGCGGGCCCCGGCCGCGTCGTCCAGCTCGCAGCGAAGCTGATGTGGTAAATGCGGGGAGCCAGGAGCAGAGACGCTTATGTTTGCGAGAAACAGAGTTCGACTGATGTCGATGACAGCGGCCTT
>JANNHC010000645.1:0-5852 GCA_031404215.1 Acidobacteriota bacterium | reverse complement strand
CTGAATGTCATGTCAGACGCGGCATAGATCGCTACCATGCCGCTAAACTGACCGCCCAAAATCAGCGTGGCGAGCTGACGCTGGTTTAGAAAACGGGTCTCCGGAATTTCGGTACAATCGCGGTTTTTTTCGCTGTCGCAGATCTTGAGCCATGCGGGCCGCGCGAACGCGAGCCCCGACTTCTGTAGTTGTCATTGCAATATTCCCGATCGGGAATATTACGATGTTTTGAGCCAGTAATCCATCTAAAGTTCCCGATCGGGAATAATTCAATGGAATTTACTAGAGAACAACCCAAATCTTCCCGATCGGGAACTACGCTGTAAGCAAGGCTGAGATCGACCCCTAAGCTGTAAACGACCATCCGCTTTCCGGATGAGCGACCGCGCTCTTTGAAAACCTCAATCAATCCTCCGACTCAAGCAGTCGGGGATGGGTTCAACAGGACGGACTCGAAGGAGTCCTCTTAATCGCGGCCGAACGAATCGTGTTCGTGCCGCGCGGTCGGCAAACGCGCTGACCGTGAACCTGCGAACGGACATAGGTCGTCCCCTCGGCCTGAGCCGTAAGTGCTTGAAAAGTTGGCGCGCCCGGCAGGACTCGAACCTGCGACCCCCGGCTTAGTAGTGCGTTCAAGCCGTCTTCCGTCGTCTTCCTCATTCCGCGCTGCCCTGCTACGTCGCCCAGACGGAGCCCGACAGAGTCGTCGTTCTGGTTGACTCCAGGAGATACACTCACTTTCATTCAGGGCGTGATTCGGTCGATCGAACTCGCGTCGCTGAAACTCTTGGAACCGGCGGTGCCATTGAGTGATCCCAGCCCTCCGACGCCATAACCACCAATCTGGCCACGAATCCCGACGCCCACATTCGGGACGACAGTAGTATTCACGACGTCGAGAAAATGACCCGTCGCGGCCGTGCCCAGATTGACGCCGGAGTTCTGGATGACCCGAATGCCATCCTCGCGATTCTGGTCGATCTGGTTCGAGGCAATGTCTGCCTGCGAGACCCGGTCGACCCGGATGCCGGTGCCGGTACCAGAGGTTCCATTGTTGGTGATCGTGTTACCAGCGATTCGCGCAGTGGACGCACGGCTGACGAGGATGCCATGTCGGCCATTCGAATCGATCAGATTTGGACTTGGTTCGGCGGCCGTGGACGTCGCGAAGCCGATGCGCGCCGCTGAGCTCTCGTGTACGACGATCCCGTCCCGTCCGTTCTGGAGAGAATTATCAGTGATCATCGCGAAGCTTCCGCGGTGGACCTGGATGCCGTCGCGCCTCGCACGGATCGTGTTCCGTTGAATGGAGACCATCTGTACCCCGCGAAGATTGATGCCGTCGCGTCCTCCGGTAATTGTGAAGCCTCGTATGGTGAAATTCCGCACCCCGATCAAACGCAGCGTGTCGCGGGCAACGTCAGGTCCGTTAAGTGTGGCGATGCCCTGGCCGTCCAGAACAATTCCGTCGAACGCTTCCGTGATCTCGACGTTCTCGTTGCACGTGCCGCTGACCAAGACGACGGCGCCAGGGCGAAGCAGTAAAGGCGCCGCGTTGCCTTGGCCGGCGTGTCGGAAGGCCGCCTGAAGCGAATCGCCGCGGTCGCAGTCGATGTGCCGACCGGCCGCGGAGGCTTCGCTGGCAACCAAGAGCATCAAAGTGGCAGCAGCGGCAACGACCGATCGCCCCGCCCGCCGTTTTGATTCAGGAATTGTGACGAATTGAGAGATGCTGGAATACATCGGTTGCTCCATGAGATTGGTTTTGGGCTCGCCAAGGCCGGAACACGGCTCAGTGGCTCTGCACGTACATGCGGAAATCAGCCAGGCGCCGGGTCATTTGGATCAATACAAGTCAGAGTCCCGGTCCCGGGGAGCGATAATCTCTGGCGAAGGGAGAGCGAAACGATGCGGGCGACGCGTCCAAATGAGGATCGGATGACGCCGGGACAATGGGAGCGGGTTCGCGTGCTGTTTCACGCCGCGTTGGAACATCCGGTGGCGCAGCGCATGGAGTTTCTGGGGCAGCAGAGCGGGGATGATCCGCTGGTCATCCATGAAGTGGACTCGCTCCTGCGGGCACACGACGACGCCGACGAATTCCTCGACGGAGCTGCTTTGGCCGCAGTGGGGCTGCGCAACGCAATCTCGGCCCCGCGGCTGCCGCCGGGCAGCCGGCTGGGTGCCTTCGAGATCGGTGAACTCCTCGGCGCCGGCGGCATGGGTGAGGTGTATCGTGCGCGCGACACACGGCTCGATCGCGCGGTCGCCATCAAAGTGCTGTCGACCGAGCTCGCGGGTCACTCGGACGCGCAGGCACGGTTCGAGTGCGAGGCGCGCAGCATCTCGCGCCTGAACCATCCGCACATCTGCACCCTTTACGACGTGGGATCGGCGTCTGTTGGCGGCGAGGACCTGCAGTTCCTCGTGATGGAGCTGCTGGAGGGACAGACGCTGGCGGCGAGGCTGTCGCAGGGGCCGTTGCAGGTGGAGCAGGCGGTCAACCTCGCGATTGATATAGGGGACGCACTCGCCGCCGCCGACGCGCACGGCGTTGTGCATCGAGACCTGAAGCCCGCCAACATCATGTTGACGAAGTCGGGTGTGAAATTGCTCGACTTCGGCGTCGCACAGTTGCGCCCGGTAGGCAGCTCTGGCCGTCAGGGCGCCGTTTCCAGAGAGACAGCTCCGGGCAGCGACTCGAATTTTGGCACGCTTCCCTATATGGCGCCTGAGCAGCTGAAGGGAGCCGACGCCGATGCGCGCACGGACCTCTTTGCGTTCGGCGCTGTGCTCTACGAAATGATTGCCGGGATGCGCGCGTTCGCCGGCGAGTCGCCCGCAGCGCTACGCACCGCAATTCTCGAGCACGATCCGGTTCCGCTCGCGGTGCGACAGCCCCGTACGCCGCCTTCCCTCGGGCGCCTCGTCGCCACGTGCCTCGCCAAGGACCCGAGCGAGCGATGGCAGCATGCGCGCGACGTCACGCTGGCGTTGAAGGAGATTGAGGAGGGAATCGCGACCGGCCGTTCGGAGCAGCCTTCGTTCGTGCGTGCGGTCCCGAACCCCGCGGCCAGCTGGCGCGTCCATCTCGCGTGGGCCGTGTTCGCCGCCGTGCTCGCCGGCGGTCTGTGGCTGCGCCAGCCAGCTGCCGATTCGACGCCGCCGCCAAACCCACGGCCGGTTATCGTCCTCATGGATTCTCCTGGGCGTGTGTACGATACGCGTACTCTGGAGGCCGGTGGCACCAATGCGGACGACATCAGCGATGCGCTGCGCGATCTTCCCGTCGTAACCTTCAAGGAGAATACGAGCTCAATGTGGCATCGGGAAGACGAAGTCCGCCGGCAGAATCCGGATCTGATCATCAGCCATCTGTCCTCTCTGCTGGAGACGCGCGCGGCGGACGCCGCGATTGAAGAACGCTTGTTCGACGTTGCCGAACGACGGCTGACGCTGTTTCTCGGTTACATCGCCACAGACAATCCACGCACTCGCTTCCTGGTGTATTCCCGCAGCCACTTTGCGACCGCCGACATGGAGGCGTCATGGGTCGCCAATGTCGTCGCACGGTTTCCGCAACTCAAGGGGCAGCTGTTCACGCTGCCAGTACCAGGAGGACGGGCACGCGCCACATTCCGTGACCCGTTAACTGTGCAGTTGGTGCG
Organism: Acidobacteriota bacterium; assembly: GCA_031404215.1. Classification (GTDB taxonomy): domain Bacteria; phylum Acidobacteriota; class Vicinamibacteria; order Vicinamibacterales; family 2-12-FULL-66-21; genus JALZOC01. Next base: position 2,184 of record JANNHC010000645.1, on the reverse strand, counting down.
CAATCGAGTCAAAGACATCCTCCTTCTACACTGAGCGGGCGCGACATCGGCGTTACGCAGTCACGCCGAGTGGGCTCGCAGAGCGCGCCACAGCCAGGCGCGCGCGAGAGTCCACTCCCGTTTGACCATCGTTGGCGACAGGTCCAGCACTGCGGCGGTCTCCTCGACGGTCAGCCCTCCGAAGAACCGCAGCTCTACGATCCGACTGTGCCGCTGATCGATCCTCTCCAGGCGCTGAAGCGCCTCGTCCAGCGCCAACAGGTCACCCCGCAGTGCTCGCGTGGCGACGTCCAGCGCTTCATCAAGCGGCACATTCGCGACACCTCCGCCTCGTTTCGCAGCATCTCGCGTGCGGGCATGGTCCACGAGAATCTGCCGCATCAGTCGTGCAGTGATACCAAAGAAGTGCGCACGGCTGTCCCATCGAATCTGACGAGCGTCCACGAGTCTGAGGAATGCCTCGTGAACGAGCGCAGTGGTCTGGAGTGTGTGCCCGGGCTGCTCTCGAGCGAGTTGACTGCGTGCCAGCCTACGTAGCTCGTCGTAAATCGTCGGCAGCAGTTGGTCGAGCGCCGACCGATCTCCGGCGCCCCAGGCGCTGAGCAGCCTCGTGAATTCCTGCCGCGCGTCGCGGATTGGTGCCACGCAGCCACAATACGCAGCCAGCGCCTCAGTTTCAAGATGTCGTGGCACGCGATCATCTTTGACAGGATGGGCAAACGTGTCGGCGAAACCCGTTTATGACCTTCTTCGCAAAACCGTTTGCCAGTGATTCCTAGCGCTGTATGGATATTCGATGTGGGACTATGACGGCCCGGGCACACTGGAACCGCGTCTACGAGACGAAAGCGCCAGCCGAAGTGAGCTGGTATCAGCCCGAGCCCACGCTCTCACTCCGCCTGATCGAGGCCGCCGGATTCACTCCGTTCACGTGAATAATCGATGTCGGAGGCGGGGATTCCCGCCTCGTGGATCGGTTGCTCGAACGCGACGCGCAGTGCGTGACGGTCCTCGATGTGTCCGCGGCGGCTCTTGCGCGGTCTAAAGCAAGGCTCGGAGCGGCGCACACACGTGTAACGTGGATAGAAGCAGACGTGACGTCCAGCTGGCACGTTGATCCTGTCGATGTGTGGCACGACCGGGCAGTCTTTCATTTCCTGACCGAGCCAACCGATCGCTCGCAGTACCTCGAGCATTTGCGCCATGCTGTCAAACCAGGCGGTACCGCCATCATGGCGACCTTCGCGCCTGATGGTCCCGAAATGTGCAGCGGCCTGCAGGTCAGACGGTACGACGCCGCGGCGCTCGGTGTGCAGCTCGGCGCGGGTTTCTCGATCGTCGAAGCGCTGTCCGAACAGCATCAAACGCCAGGCGGAGCTATCCAGTCGTTCTGCTACGCTATGTTTCGCCGAGCATGAACATGCGTGGGGTACATCAGCTATGACCGGAGCCGAAAAGTATTCGTGTTGCGGCAATTCCACGTCGAAGGATTCGTGACCACGTACACGAGCGTGCCGAGCGTGTCACCCGAGGTTGTGTTTACCAGCGAAGCCCTCGAGAACCTCGCGCCCCGGTGGCGCGCCCGGGAAACGTACCGGCTGACTGGCGACAACATGTTCGTTGAAGTCTTCGAGCTGGCGGAGACCGGAAAAGACTTCAGCGTGTACTCGGAGACACGGTTGACGCGGAAGAAGTCATCAGGCCCGCCTCGACCTGCCGACGTAGCCGGATCCACCGGATCACTCCTCGAGGAAACTCCGGATTTGGAGGATAGGAGGCATTAGACGGGGCCCGTCAACATAACGCCCGCTATCGGACCCCCCAACCCCGACCGGCCACAGCGCAGATTGGCGATGCGCTCGCGGCCTGATTACGGCCTGACGTCCACTACGGCGCAGATTGCCCCCCCTGCGACCCGACTCCTGCGACCGGCCCTCGCGCGCGTAGCGACCCGGAGGCCGGCCCACGTGCCGGCTGAGCAGATCCTTTGCGACCGCTATGCGCCAGGCGAGCAGGTATTCCATCGGAGGCAGGCAGCAGCTGGATCATTCGCAAAGCGTCCCGAAGGAGAACCCGCGCGATCTCAGCGACGGCGCCAGCCTCCTGACGGTCTCCCCAGCGTGGCGGCGGTCCGCGCCCGGATTCTTGTGGTGCCCATCGTGTATGACGATGATGTCTCCGGGC
>JANNHC010000644.1:0-5319 GCA_031404215.1 Acidobacteriota bacterium | reverse complement strand
CACAGGTCGTGGGGGTGGGGCCCCACGACAAGTAAGTTTAAGGATGAGCCGGCCGAACAGCGCGCCGTCACGCGCGGAGACCTGTAATAATTAAGGGATGGTTTCTAGAGCCGCTTTCGTCACGCAATGTTGAAGGAGGAGCTATCTCCCGCTACCGCCGAGCCGGTCGTCGCGCCCGACGCCCAGGGTCAACTGTTCAGCCAGGATCAATTAGAGGCGCACGCGGCGCGAATCGCGGCCGGGCATCACCTGGCCGACAATCCTCGCCGCGGCCGTCCCCTGCTGCCTCGGCTCGACGAGAGTTCTGCACGCCTGGACGCCGCCTACTTGCTGCTGGCCTCCCTCGCCCGCACCGACCCGCAGCCGGTGGCATCCGAGGATTGGCTGCGTGATAACCACCACGTCGTCCAGGATCAGGTCCGTGAGATCCGTCAGGATCTGCCCCGCAGCTACTACATGGAGCTGCCCAAGCTCGCGGAGGGGACGTTTCACGGGTATCCGCGCGTGTACGTGCTGGCGCGCGAACTGATCAGCCACACGGCCGGGCGCATCGACCTCGAAACGATCGTCGATTTCGCCGTCGCGTACCAGCGCACGTCGCCGCTCTCGATTGGCGAAATCTGGGCGATTCCCATCATGCTGCGGCTGGCGCTGGTCGAGGAGCTTCGCCGGCTCTCCGACGGCGTTGTCGAAGCCCGGCAAAGCCGCGAGCAGGCGCGGAAATGGCACAAGGAATTCGTCGACGGCGCCGGCTGGACCGAACGCATTATCGATCGTCTGTTCGGGGACGGCCGGCAGGACGACACGCGGCTCTCGCCTGCCTTCGTGGTCGAACTGCTCCAGTGGCTGCGAGACCAGCCGGCCAGTTCCGCGGCGGCCTGGCACGCGCTCCAACGCGCCCTGCAGGAACAGGGAGACTCGGCCGACGAGATGCTCCGGCTCGAGCATCAGCGGCAGGCGGCCGAGCAGCTGTCCATCGCCAACGTCATCACGAGCATGCGCCGCGTCTCGTCGATCGACTGGACGCTGTTCTTCGAGCGCGTCAGCCTCGTTGAACGCCAGCTGCGGGACGATCCCGCCGGCGCCTACGCGGCGATGGACTTTCCGACGCGGGATCGTTACCGCCATTCGATCGAGCAGCTCGCGAAGGGCGCGCGCAAGGCGGAAACCGCGGTCGCCGCAAGCGCGATTGAGCTGGCGCGGTCGGCGGTACGTGAGTCCCCTGGGCACGATCGGAGCCACCATGTCGGCTACTACCTGATCTCTCGCGGACGATTCCGGCTCGAGCGTGAGGTCGGGTACCGGCCGAGTCTCCGCGAAAGCCACGCCCGATTTGCGTTCACGCACCCGGCGGTCGGCTACCTCGGGGTCATGGCCGTCGCGGTCGCCGTCAGCGTGACCAGCCTGCTGTTCTACGCGGCGCGTCACGGCGCCTCCACCGCCGGTCTCTGGCTCGTCGCCGCCCTCGTGGTGCTTCCAGTCAGCGAGCTCGTCATCAGCCTGCTCAACCTCCTCATCACCTCGCAGGTTCCGCCGCGTCAGCTTCCAAAGCTGGCGATGCGTGACGGCATCCCGGATCGCGATCGCACGATCGTTGTCGTCCCGGTGATCGTCGAGTCCGAGGGCCGGTTGATCGCGCTCTTCGACGATCTCGAGGTCCGGTTCCTCGGCAACCGCGATCCGCACCTGCACTTCGCACTGCTCGGCGACTTCCCGGACTCGCACGAGTCAGCCCACGACGGAGACGCCGCCATCCTCGACAGCGCGAAACGGCGGGTCGATGAGCTGAACGCCCGGTACGGCTCCGGTCGATTCTTTTACTTCCATCGCGAACGCCGCTGGAACCCCAGCGAAGGGCTCTGGATGGGATGGGAGCGTAAGCGCGGCAAGTTGACGGAATTCAACCGCCTGCTGCGCGGCGCGACCGACACCAGCTACATCGTCTCGCATGGCGACCGCTCGCTGCTTTCGTCAACCAGGTATGTCATTACCCTTGATTCGGACACACAGCTGCCGATGGAGGCCGCCCGTCGTCTCGTCGGCACACTCGCGCATCCCCTGAACCGGCCGCGCTTTGACGAAAAGCTCGGGCGCGTGACGGAAGGGTACGGGGTGCTCCAGCCGCGCGTCGGCGTGAACGTGGTCAGCGCCAACCGCACGGCGTTCGCGAAGGTGTTCTCCGGGCATGTCGGCGTCGATCCGTACACCACGGCAGTGTCCGACGTGTACCAGGACCTCTTTCACGAAGGCAGCTACGTCGGCAAGGGTATCTACGACGTGGATGCGTTCAACGCGGCGCTGGAGCATCGTGTGGCGGAGAACGTCCTGCTCAGCCACGATCTATTCGAAGGGTTCTATGCACGCGCGGGGTTGTGCACGGACATTCACCTGATCGACGATTATCCGGCCCACTACCTGGCGTTCGCCGCACGGCAGCACCGATGGGTGCGGGGCGACTGGCAAATCGTGCGGTGGCTGTGGCGAACAGTCCCGGACGCCACGCGGCGGCCGGTGCCCAATACGCTCCCCGTCCTCGCACGATGGAAGATCCTCGACAACCTCCGCCGGAGCCTGCTGCCGATTTCGCTGGTCGTGCTGCTCGCCGCGGGCTGGACGATCCTGCCCGGCTCGGCCCTTCTCTGGACGGTGCTCGCCATTCTCGTCCTCGCCTTTCCGGCGTACGTGCAGGTCGCCCGATCCCTCTCGAGCCGGGTGCGCGGCGTGCGTGTGCGCGACCACATTGCGGCCGAGCGCGACAACCTGGTCACGAGCGCGCGGCAGTCGCTCTTGTCGGCGCTCTTCCTTGCGCATCAGAGCTGGCTGATGGCCGATGCGATCGGGCGCACCCTGTGGCGCCTCCTCATCAGCGGACAGCGACGGCTCGAATGGGTGTCCGCCGATCAGATCGCGCGGCTCAACCCGTCAGCCGCCCAGGTGGCCCGCCAGATGTGGGCGGCCCCCGCGCTCGCGCTCGCAATCGGCGCGCTCGTTTCGGCTATCGCGCCGGGCCGCCTCGCGCTCGCCCTGCCGATGATCACGCTGTGGCTGCTCTCACCCACGATTGCCTACGGCACGGGCCGGCCGCTGACTCGCGGGCGGCAGCCGCTCGGCCCGGCTGACCGCGCGGCGCTTCGCAACACCGCCCGCCGGACCTGGCGATTTTTCGAAGACCTGCTGGTGCCGGGGGACCACTGGCTGATACCAGACAACCTGCAGGAAGACCGCGCGGAGCTCGTGGCGCATCGCACGTCGCCCACCAACATCGGCATCCAGCTGATGTCCACGCTGGCCGCATACGACTTCGGCTACGTCAGTTGCTCGGGCATCATCGATCGACTGGAACCGACATTTGCCACGCTGACTGCGCTTCCCCGCTATCGCGGGCATTTCTATAACTGGTACGACACCCGGCGCCTCGTCCCGTTGATTCCGTCCTACATCTCCACCGTTGACAGCGGCAACCTGGCCGGATACCTCCTCACCCTGAAGATCGCGCTTGCCGACATCATCGAACACGCGCCTGTCATCGACGGCGAGTTCTTGTCCGGTCTTGACGATGCGCTCCGGCTGTTCGAGGAGTCCGTGGCGATGGCCTTCCCCAGGCGCAGCGCCGCGTCTCGCGGCATCGGCGACCTGCTGGAGGAACTGCGGGCCTGCCTCGCGGAAGCGCCCGCGTCCTTGCATGCGTGGCGGACGCTGCTCGATCAGCTGACCGATCGGATCTCTGGCATCGCCGTCCTCCTGAACGAGATCGAGGAAGCTGAGCGCGGCTCGACGGCCGCCGACGAGGCGGATACCTGGCTCGAGCGCGCGAACGTCGCGATCGCACAGCGCCGGGCAGATCTCGATCGCCTGGCGCCATGGGCCGCCACGATCGAGGACTCGCGGTTCGCGCTGCCGGGCCCGGGACCGGCGCCAAGCCTGGCCGGGCTCGCGGCATGGTGCACGCAGTCGGCGGCCGCGCTCGACGGGCGTCCGGACGCCGCCGAATTGCGTGAATCCCTCCTGCTCTCGTGTACGCACGCCGAAGAGCTGATCGAACGCGCCATGCGACTGGCGGACTTGGCGGACGATTTCGTCGAGGAGACCGAGTTCGGATTTCTCTTCGACAAAGAGCGGCAACTGTTTTCGATCGGCTTCAGTGTGACCGACGGCCGCCTGGACGACTCGTATTACGACACGCTCGCGTCGGAGGCCCGTCTCGCCAGCTTTGTGGCCATCGCGACGGGACAGATTCCTCACGACCACTGGTTCAAGCTGGGGCGCTCGCTGACCCCGACCGGCACGGCGCGGGCGCTGCTTTCGTGGAGCGCGTCCATGTTCGAGTACTTCATGCCGCTACTCGTCATGCGCGCCTACCCGGGAACGCTCCTCGACGAAACTTACCGCGCCGTCGTCGAACGCCAGATGGAGTACGCGGCGCAGCGCGGCGTCCCGTGGGGAATCTCCGAGTCGGCATACAACGCGCAGGACCTGCAACTCAATTATCAGTACCGGGCGTTCGGCGTGCCGGGACTCGGGTTGAAGCGTGGCCTCGCCGATGATCTGGTCGTGGCCCCATACGCATCGATTCTGGCCGCGCCGCTTGTTCCGCTGGACGTGTTGCGCAACCTGCGCCGGCTCGAGCGCGACGGCATGTCCGGCCGCTACGGCTTCTACGAAGCCATCGACTACACACCCGAACGCAATCCCGGAGCGAAGGCCGGCGTCGTCCTGCCCACGTACATGGCGCACCACCAGGGCATGAGCCTCGTCGCGCTCGACAACGCGCTCCACGACGCCCCGATGCAGCGGCGGTTTCACTCGGACGCCCGTATTCAGGCGGCCGACCTCCTGTTGCAGGAGCGCATCCCGCAACTGGTGCCGCTCATGAATCCCCCGATGGAGACCGGGGATCACGTCCCGTCGCTGCGCGGTGTGGCCCCGTCGTGGCGCCGCTACGCGACGCCGCACACGCTGAGCCCCCGTTGCCACCTGCTCTCGAACGGCTCGTACACCGTGATGGTGACGAATGCGGGTGGCGGATACAGCCGGCGCCAGCAGATTGCGATGACGCGGTGGCGCGAAGACAGCACGACTGACGCCTGGGGAACGTTCTGCTACGTCCGCGATCTCGAGACGGGCGACCTCTGGTCCACGGCCTACCAGCCTACCGCGCGCGAGCCGGAGCAGTACGAGGTCATCTTTGCGCCGGACCGCGCGGTCTTCCGCCGCCTGGACGAGGGCATCGAGACGCGGACCGAGGTGGTCGTCTCGCCGGAAGACGATGCGGAGTTGCGCCGCGTCGCGGTCACCAACCACAGCACGCGTACTCGCAGT
>JANNHC010000643.1:0-3535 GCA_031404215.1 Acidobacteriota bacterium | reverse complement strand
GGCAGCGCACGCCGGGCCTGACTTCGAATGACCCACCCACCTCGGCCTGGGGCCTCGGCGTTCGCCCTCCGCAATGGCGACGGCGGTGCAGGCGATTTATGCTGGCCTGATCCTGTCGTTCCTGGGCGGGGCCTCCTGGAGAAAGGCTACGGCCTCGCCGATGTCGAATCGCGAGTCGCGATCACTTCCGGCACGAGGTTCCGCATTGGGTCAATCACGAAGCCATTCACGGCCGCAGCGATTCTGAAGCTCCAGGAGCAGGGCAAGTTGCGGGTGGAAGATACGCTCGCTAAGTTCATTCCGGATTGGCCACGCGGCGCGGAGGTGACGCTCTATCACCTGCTGACCCACACCTCGGGCATCTCCAACTACACCGCGAAGCCGACCTTCTCCGCCAACGTCACGCAAGGGATCGCGCTCGACGATCTCATCCGGTCGTTCAGGGACGACCCGTACGACTTCGCTCCTGGCACCCAGTTCCGCTACGACAACTCGGGTTATGTCCTGCTCGGATTCGTAGTCGAGAAAGCATCGGGCCTCTCGTACGCGGACTACCTGCACAGGGAATTCTTCGAACCCCTCGGGATGAAGGACACTGGCGTCGACGAAGCGGGACCAGCGATCGGCAGACATGCGCTGGGTTATTCCTACGACGGCGGCGTCGTGCGCAGGTCGGTCAACTGGGACATATCAAGGCTGGCTGGCGCTGGTGTTCTCCATTCCACGGTGGGCGACCTGTATCGCTGGAACGAGGGGCTGTTGAACGGCAGGATTCTATCTGCGGCCAGCGTCAAGGCTGCCTTCACCGTCGGGTTCGTGGCTGGTGACGATGCCCGGTTTCCGGAAGAGACGGGCTACGGCCTGGGCTGGATCATCGACACCCTGCGCGGCCAGCGTGAGATTGGCCACGGCGGCGAACTGGCCGGCTTTGGCGGGTACCTGTTACGCCTGCCGGCCCACGAACTCACAGTCGTCGTACTCCTGAACAGCGTGCCGCAGTTGCCTGGCCTCCAGCAGTGGATGTTGGCACGCAACATTGCCGCGGCGACCCTCGGACAGGCGCTTCCGCCGGAGCAACCGCTGACGGCGGCCGCGACCGTGACCGTCGCGGCTCTCGACGCCATTGTTGGCCGCTATGACATGGGGCCAGGAGTGGTGCTGTCGGTCACGCGTGAGGAGAACCGCGTCTTCTTCGAGGTCGCCGGACGGCCCAAGACGGAGATGTTCCCCCGCTCGGATAGAGCCTTCTACGTCGGTGCCGGTGCGGCCGAAGCGACCTTCGTCAGCGACGGCAGCGGCAAGGTCGTCAAGGCGATCCTCAAGCAGGCAGGCGGACGAATCGACGCTCCGAAGATTCCAGTGCCATAGGGCCTCATCTCCCCAGAGTCAACCGGTACGTCATCCAGTTGTCGAGGGGCTTCGCGCCGAGCTTGCGGTAGAAGCGGTGGGCCGGGGTGTTCCAGTCGAGCACGACCCATTCCATGCGCCCAGTGTGCACACAGATTTCGTACGTATTTCAGGGTGTGTAACCAAGACGAGAGAACCTTGGCGGGTAGCGAGAAGCGAGTCGTGACCGCCTGCTGGACGGGATGACGACTCATCTCGAACAACGTGAACATCGTTCCGAACGATATCGTTTCTGCGGCCGCCAAATGGGTAGGTCAGGAAAACTCGTCGTACGTAGCTTGGAAGTGTTGCACGAACACTTCTCGGCTTCGGCGAGCGTGATCTCGCAGGTCGTCCAGAAATTCAGAATGCCGGTCAGCCGATGCGTCAGGGAAGTTGGCGCGGTCGATATGGGCGAAGGCGCCGAAGCGAACCGCGAGTTCATCCGTCAAACCGCAGCGGACCGCCACTTCAATCCGCTCGATTGCATCCATCGCGAGAAGGCGTAGCTGCCGGTCAAAGATGTATCTGTCCCAAACGACATCTATCGCGGTTCTGACCGCGGCCGACGTGAACCGGCTGCACGAGCTCTCGAAGCGCCACCGGAAAAATCTATGAGACGTAGTACGCCGACGTCCGCAATCTCCACGTCGCACACAACGTCCTCGTCGATGCGAACATGCGATGGGCGACGTTCCAGAAGACGAGGATCCGACGTGTCGCCTTCCGTGTTCCGGACGGGCCGAGCCATTCCCGCACGCGCGATTACGTCGCTCGCGCAGCCCGCAGCATCATCGTGTAGCACGGGCCGTGTCCAGGCTTGCCGGCCTGGGGGTCCCGGTTCACCCGAAGATCGAACCCAAAGCCGGCGCAGAAGGCGTGCGCGATGGCCTCGCGCGTCGGGTCCGACTCTTGGAGGAGATCCACGACCTCCAATGCAGGCACGTCGGCTTCGTCCATGTGAGGTGCCTCAAATTCGCGCCGGAGCCGCTCGGCGATTGCGCGCACCTCGTTGAGCTGCGACCGTTCGAGCACATCGAGCAGGCGTTCGCCTTCTTCGGCGCCAAACGCCTCGAGCATCCGCTGCCAAATCGACTCACGTGAAGACGTGTAGCGCATTTGTCTGAAGCGCGGCTCGTAGCTCGTGATCTGCGCGATCTCCACATCGCGCACCGCGATATCGATCTTGCCCTTTTCAAAAAGCGTCTCGCTGCAGCAGCGGGAGCGCATCTCGAATTTCCTTCTTGCTGGCCTGCTTCGTGGCGACCCGCTCCCGGTACGGCGTGCTGTAAATAGGCACGTCGCGGCCGTCACTTCGAGTGATCACCCGAATCAGCTGCTCAGGTACAGCCCGGTAGGTATGAATGAACCAGCCGCAGTCCCGGCGCTCCCAGACGCGCATGCCGTCCACACGGTAACGCCGAATGTCTTCAGCACTCGCGACCTGGAGTCCGAATGCGCGGAGAGCAGTCTGCGCCGCAAGAAACAGCCCTCCTCGAAACCGAGACCGCCGCTCCAGCTTGCAACCGACGAGCCCCGTCACTGGATGGACGTACAGCCCATCCTTCAGCTCGATGGCACCCCAACGCCGCTTGTGGAACAGGCGACCGTCGTCGCCGATCCACGCTTCCTGCTCCACTTCCCAGCGGATGTGATCGAAGATGTGCTGCCCGGTCAGCGAGCGGCTATCCAGGGTCTGCGTGATCTCCGACCAGACCTCGTCCCACGGACGTCCAACCTGCTTGCGCAGATATCTCCGCAACGGCCCCAGCAAATCCGAAAATTCCTTGGGGTCGCTGTACTGACGGCGCCGCGCTGTGGCCGCACGCGCCGGACCGTGGTCGTCCAGCCCGTACTCGTCCTTACTCAGCCGTCGACCCCATTTCTTGCTCGAATTCGCGTGCCCCCGACGCGGTGCCTCGGTGACCACTTTGGCCATGTCGCTTCGCATGTGTGTCCCTCCATCTACGTCATAGAGCACCTCCTCTAAGGGCCATTGCTGCCTCGATTCGATCGTGAAATTAGGGGACCTACCGCGATGCCGCGTCAGCCAATCGGAACGCGGGGCCAACAGACCAGCTTACGGCACGCGGGGTCACATAGTCCAGAAAGTCCTGCAATGTTGGATGATCGACGTCAACTACTGATG
>JANNHC010000642.1:0-4574 GCA_031404215.1 Acidobacteriota bacterium | reverse complement strand
GGTAACTTTTGGCCGGTGCTCCCGGCCAATTTGGGGTGGGGGGGGGTCGTTTTGTGGGGGGCGGTCATTGGCGCAACACTCGGATCACTGCCGCAATTTGCGCGGGCGGGGAAAATTTTAACCCGCTCTGATAATCAAATCTTGAACACGGCGGTGGCGTTATGTGTGCCGCTGTTATTGATTGGCCTGATCGCTCTGGTGTGCAATGGTTTGAATCAGTAAGTTGTTGTTTGAGGCAAAGGCCGCTGGTGAGCGCGGCTTTTTTGTTTCGCCGTATGCGTTCACGTGGTCATCAGTCGCGGCGGGCACCTACGGCGTCCGCGCCGTCGCCTACGACAATGGCGGCGCGAGCGCGACATCAGCCACGATCACGATCACCGTCTCGACGACGACGACCGCGCCGCCGAGCGGCGTGGTGTTCCAGGCATCGACAGACCATGCCACGCTGGTGACTCGATACGAGCTTCGGATATTCGCGAGTGGGGCGGACCCGAACACGGAGACGCCCATCGCTGTCTCGGACCTCGCCAAGCCAAACCCCGATGCGGCCGGCGACATCACTGTCGATCGTGCGACGTTCTTCAGCGGGCTGGCGGCAGGAAATTACGTGGCGGCGGTCAGTGCCATCGGAACCGGTGGGACGACGACCAGCACGGGAGTGGCGTTCACGAAGTAAACGACGAAGCGACTCAGTCCCGGTTCATCAACATCGCCTTGAAGTACTCCCGGTTCATCCGGGCGATGTTGGTGATCGGGATTTCTTTCGGACAGACGGCCTCGCACTCCCCTTCATTCGAGCAGCTGCCGAACCCTTCGGCGTCGTGCCGTTCGACCATGTTCACCACGCGAGAGTAACGCTCCACCTGGCCCTGCGGGAGAAGCGCCAGGTGACTGACCTTGGCCGACGTGAAGAGCGCCGCCGAGGCGTTCTTGCAGGCTGCAACGCAGGCGCCACATCCGATGCACACGGCTGAGTCCATGGCTTTGTCAGCCAGAGTCTTCGGGATCAGGATCGCATTGGCATCCTGTGCGCCGCCCGTGTTGACTGACGTGTAACCGCCCGACTGGATAATACGATCGAACGCACTCCGATTGACGACCAGGTCCTTGAGCACCGGGAACGCTTTGGCGCGCCAGGGCTCGAGCGTCAGGGTGTCTCCGTCCTTAAACCGGCGCATGTGCAGCTGGCACACCGTCGTCCCCCGATCGGGCCCGTGAGGAATGCCGCTCACCAGGAAGCCGCACGTGCCGCAGATGCCCTCCCGGCAATCGGAGTCGAACGCGATCGGGTCTTCTCCCTTGCCGATCAGAGCTTCGTTCACCACATCGAGCATCTCGAGGAACGACATGTCGGGGGAGATAGCGCCCGCGGCGTAGTCAACGAGCCGTCCAGGTTTGTCGGGCCCGGCCTGGCGCCATATCTTGAGGTTGATGCGCATACTATTCTCAAACTGGAAGCTACTTGTAGCTTCTCTGGCTCGGCTTCACGTATTCGAAGGTCAACGGTTCCTGGTGCAGCGCGGGCGGCCTGCCGACGCCCTGGAACTCCCACGCAGCCACGTAGGTGAACCTGTCGTCGTCACGCAGTGCTTCGCCGTCCGGCGTCTGGCTCTCCTCGCGGAAATGGCCGCCGCAGGATTCGGCGCGGTGCAAGGCGTCGAGCGCCAGCAGCTCGGCGAACTCGAGGTAGTCGGCGACACGGCCGGCGTATTCGAGGTTCTTGTTCAAGTTGTTGTTCGGTCCCGGCACGGACACGTTCTGCCAGAACTCGGCGCGCAGTTCCGGAATCCGCGCGAGCGCCTTGCGCAGGCCGGCCTCATTCCTGGCCATCCCCACGTCGTCCCAGAGGACTGAGCCAAGCTCACGATGAAGTTGCCTCGGGGTCTTCGCGCCTTTCACCGCGAGGAGCCGATCGATATTGGCCTGCACCCCGGCTTCAGCCTCTTTGAAGGCATCATGATCAGTGAGGACCGCAGGCAGCGGCGTGCCGCCAAGGTAGTGGGCGATCGTGTAGGGAATGACGAAGTACCCGTCAGCCAGGCCCTGCATCAACGCGCTCGCCCCAAGACGGTTCGCGCCGTGATCGGAGAAATTGGCCTCGCCGAGAACGTGAAGGCCTGGAATCGTGCTCATGAGGTTGTAATCGACCCACAAGCCGCCCATCGTGTAATGAATCGCCGGATAGATCCGCATCGGCACCGTGTACGGATCTTCGTCGGTGATCTTCGTGTACATATCGAAGAGGTTGGCGTAGCGTCCCCGGATCACGTCGATGCCGAGGCGCGTGATGGCATCACCGAAATCGAGATACACGGCGAGACCGCTCTCGCCGACGCCGCGTCCCTCGTCGCAGACCGACTTCGCGTTGCGCGACGCCACGTCACGGGGCACGAGATTGCCGAAGCTCGGGTAGCGCCGTTCGAGGTAGTAGTCGCGTTCCGCTTCGGGGATCTGCTCGGGCGATCGTGTATCCCCGGATGTCTTCGGGACCCAGACGCGGCCGTCGTTGCGAAGGCTCTCGCTCATCAGCGTCAGCTTCGACTGGTGCGTGCCCGAAACAGGGATGCAGGTCGGATGGATCTGCGTGTAACACGGATTGGCGAAGAACGCGCCCCGCTTGTGCGCGCGCCACGCGGCGGTGACGTTCGAATTCACCGCGTTGGTAGACAGGTAGTAGGCGGTCCCGTAGCCGCCGCTGCAGAGAAGGACGGCATGCGCCGCATACCGCTCGATCGCGCCCGTCAGGAGGTTGCGGACGATGATGCCGCGAGCCTGACCGTTGATCACGACCAGGTCGAGCATTTCGCGGTTCGCGAAGGCCTTCACCGTGCCCTTCTCGGCCTGCCGCATCATGGACTGATACGCGCCAAGGAGGAGCTGCTGGCCGGTCTGGCCGCGAGCGTAAAAGGTCCGCGAAACCTGCGCGCCGCCAAACGAACGGTTGTCGAGCAGGCCCCCGTACTCGCGCGCGAACGGTACGCCTTGCGCCACGCATTGATCGATGATGTTCACGCTCAGCTGCGCCAGCCGGTAGACGTTCGCCTCGCGCGACCGATAGTCGCCGCCCTTGACCGTGTCGTAAAAGAGCCGGTGGATGCTGTCGCCGTCGTTCTGGTAATTCTTCGCGGCGTTGATCCCGCCCTGGGCCGCGATGCTGTGCGCGCGGCGCGGGCTGTCCTGGATACAGAAGCTCAGCACGTTGTACCCCAGCTCGCCGAGCGACGAAGCCGCCGACGCTCCCGCGAGGCCCGTGCCAACGATGATGACGGTGTACTTCCGGCGATTCGCAGGGTTCACCAGCTTCGACTCGAAGCGGTGGCGATCCCATTTGTCTGCCAGCGGGCCGCCGGGGAGTTTGCTGTCAAGAACCATAAGAAATTGCCGACTCGCGCACGCCGAAGGAGGGCGAACCCCTCACCGCGTCAGGTACACCCACACCGGGATGCAGGCCAGGCCACCGCCGATAATCACGGCCAGGACGATGCCCCACGCCGTCAGGCGCCTCGTATAGACCGGATGGTCGAAGCCCAGTGATTGAAACCCGCTCGAGATTCCGTGCCGCAGATGAAGTCCCACCAGGAGTGTGCCGACCACATAGAAGGCGACCCACACCGGCTGGCTGAACACCTCGAACTCGGTTCGCGCCAGATCGCGAATCGGGTTGTCGCCCGCCGTCTGGTACCACGCGCCGAACTTGAACTGCTTCACGTGCACGAGGATGAACAGGAAGATCACCAGCCCGGACCAGATCATCGTGGACGACGCGGCGCTCTTGCGGCTGGTGTGGCCGGCGGACTTCTTCATCGTGTAGGAAGCCGGCCGCGCGGACTGGTTGGCGACGTGATTGGTGACGGCCTTGAAGACGTGCAGCATGAAAATCGCCAGCAGCCCGACTTCGATCGGAAGAATCAGCGGATTCGAGAGAAGCGCGTGCGAATACTCGTTGAACGTGTCCGGCCCCGCAAAGATGAGGGCATTGCCAACGAGGTGGAGCACGAGATACGCGAAGAGCGCAAGTCCGGTGAGCCCGATGAGGAGCTTGGTTCCAACCGACGAGGAAAACACGCGGCGAAAGGTCGACATCAAAGCGGCTCCAGCATCCGATCGATTGTACTTGCTGGCTGATTTAGCGCGCAAGGCTCGGCTTCCGCAGTCGGCCGGTGTCCGGCGCTCACACGGGCCGCAACCTCGCTTGATCGATCTGCCCTGCCCGGCACATGATGAGAAGATTGCGCGCACGCCAAGACGCCGGGCAGGGAACTGACACGCACCGATGAAAATCCACGAGTATCAAGCGAAGGCCATCCTGGCGCGCCACGGCGTGCCCGTTCCGCCGGGGGAACTCGTCTTCGCGGCGGCCGATGCCGTCGTCGCGGCCAAGCAGCTGGGCGGGATGGTTGTGGTCAAGGCGCAGATCCACGCGGGCGGGCGCGGCAAGGGCGGTGGCGTGAAGGTCGTCAAGGGCCCAGAAGAGGCGGGCAAAGCCGCCGCCGCGATGATTGGAATGCGCCTGGTGACGCACCAGACCGGGCCGTCCGGGCAGATCGTTCAGCGAGTGCTCGTTGAGCAGGGCC
>JANNHC010000641.1:0-6035 GCA_031404215.1 Acidobacteriota bacterium | reverse complement strand
TTGCTCACTTCACGTACGACGCGATCTCCAGAATGCGGAGTCCAGGCACTCGCGGGAGCCGCCGATCGTTTGTCAGGAACGTCGTGCATCCTGCGCCGATAGCTGCGACCAGTTGAAGCGAGTCGGGCGTCTTGGCGCCGGTGGCCGCCCGAAGTTGCGCAGCGGCCCGCAGCTGATCGTGGGACAGCTCGACCAGCCGAACCCCTTGGCTGCGGGTCAGCAATGCTTCGTACCGCTCGGCCAGAAGTCGATTCCCGGCACGGTACGGAACCACGAGCACTTCCAGCAGCGTCAATGCCGATGTGATCAGCTCTCGTTTACCCTGGTCAGCTTCTTTGAACAGCGGCAGGATTTCGGGAAGGAACTTCGGGTGCTCTTCGATGAAGTAGATAAAGATTGCCGTGTCGACGGCGACGCGGCCGACACCGAGATCAGCGATCAGTCCCACGAATCGCGCTCCCGCTGCACGTGCGCGGTTGCGTCGCTCCCCTGCCAGTGTTCTTTGCCGAGGCCCTGCAGCTCCAGAATCGAGAGTGGCTTGGACGCCTCGAGCGCCTGACTGAGCAGATGGGTCACCTCCTGCGCAACCGACCGCCTTTCGCGCTTCGCTCGGGCCTGAAGCTTCTTATACAGGGCGTCCGGCAGGTTCTTGATGTTC
Organism: Acidobacteriota bacterium; assembly: GCA_031404215.1. Classification (GTDB taxonomy): domain Bacteria; phylum Acidobacteriota; class Vicinamibacteria; order Vicinamibacterales; family 2-12-FULL-66-21; genus JALZOC01. Next base: position 5,377 of record JANNHC010000641.1, on the reverse strand, counting down.
AACGTCGCCATGATTCCTCCACTATTCCTCCATTTTGGATCCGCGGCGCCCTCGCGTCAAGAGTCGAGTGGGCTCTTCGTGGGCGAAACGGTCTGGTTAGAACGGCTCGTCGGCCGTCGGACCGTATGAACCGGGCACGGGCACGTCGAGCAGACGCAGATATACGGACAACTGGCCGCGGTGATGAATCTGGTGGCTGAGCGTGCAGTCCCGCAACACGACCGCCATGGGCTTCTCGAACCGGACGCGGCTTGCGATCTTGAGCCGCCATGGTTGCGAGAGGTCGGCGTCGTTCAGCCTCGCCAGCAGACCCTGGCCGCCGCCAACCTTGGCGTCAAAGGCGCTTAGCAGGTCCGCCACCGATGCCCCTCGGTAGCCGTTGTAAGTGGCAGGATTGACGTCGAATTCGTCCGCGCCCAGTATCGCGCCGGCCCAGCCTACGCATTCCACGAGATGTGAGGCCAGTCCCCGGACCGTGAAAGACTTGGGATGAGGCCGCCAGTCCAGCTTGTCGTCAGGCACGCGTTCCAGGTGCCTACGGGTTGTCCGTGCTTCGTGCTCGAACTCAGTCCTCAGCGAATCGATTGTCGTCATCGCTCTGCTTTCCTTTGATGTGCGCCTGATCTGCCGCTCAACGATTACCCCGGAAGACCCGGTCCACCGTGAGGAAGTAGGGCAGCGCGAGCGCAGAGACTACGGCGGCCACGCCGAAAGCGGAGCGAAAGCCGAAGTGCTGGATCATCCAGCCCATGGTGGTCGAGCCGGTCCCGATGCCGGTATCAAAGGCGGCGAGGATCGCTCCAAAGGCCGCACCGCGGCGGGCGGCGCTCACGTCGCGCATGACGTAGCCGACATAGACCGGATACGCGGTTCCGAACCCCGCGCCGAACACGATCGCGGACGCAATCATCCAGCCGCGCGTTCCCCCGATCGCCAGTAGCGCGAGCCCCAGGCTGATGAGCACGAGGCACGGAATGAACACCCGCTTGTAGCCCCACCGGTCCCCAAGCCGGCCGGCCATCGGACGAATGCAGAGAATGACCAGCGCCAGCGTCGTCAGGTAAATGCTCTTGGGAGTGACGTGGTTGGCGTCGGCGTACATCGCCGCAAAGCTCGTGATGCCGCCGTAACCGAACGAATACAGAAACAGCGACATCGAGATGACCAGGACGCGCCACTCGAGAAGCCCCCGGTTCCGCTCATGCGGCGCCGGCACGGGAGCAGGGTTCTCCTCGAGGAAGTACGCAATCACGCCCATCGCCACGTTGAGCCCGGCTGAGAGGGCGCACAGCCACCACCAGCCGCGGTGATATATCCAGAACCCCACCGTCGGCGCGACGGCAATTGCGGCAACCGTCGAGAGCCCCCAGTATCCGATGCCTTCGGCGCGCCGCCGCTCGGGCAGCAGGTTCGTCATATACGCCGCCGAGGCCGACAACAGTCCAGACCAGAACACGCCGTGGACGATGACCAGCGCCAGCATCCAGCGATAGTCGGTGATGACGCCGTAAGCGAGCGAAAACACCGTCAGCGCCGCACTCGACGTCATGAGCACGCGGCGCTGCCCAATGCGATCCGCCAGCGCACCGGTCAGCGGCGCCGAGAAGGCGGACGAGTAGGTCAGAAATCCAAGAAAGAGGCCCGAGGCAAACGTCGAGCCGCCAAGATCGAGGATATGAAACGGAGCGGTGGGCAGCAGCTGAAACGCAGACAGGAACACGGTGAAGCTGAACCCGCACATGACGAAAAAGCGCGGGGTCAAGAGACGCTCGGGCAACTTGATCACGATCGTACACTACTTGCAGGAGAGCGCTCGCGAGGCCCTCTGGTACGAGCCCGGTGGTTGCGGGCGGTCAGAGAAAACTCGGTACGCTAATATCGACGGATGGATGACTTGAGCGAATTCCGCCCCTCGAGGCTCTGGAAGAAGATGTCCGCCGAGCGGCGAATGGCTGCGGCGGAGCTCTTCTGGACTGACGAGCAATCAACCGAACAGCAGATCGAAGCGGTCAGCGCGCTGGCGGCGCACATGAAATTCCGCGCCAAGAGCGTGATCGCGCTGCCGGTCGAGAAGAAGGCAAAGTACCTCGCCACGCTTCCGGCGGTCTCGGACACCGTCGCGGCCCGGGCGCTGGTGAACTATCATCTGGCGCGTCAGCGGCCGATGATGGGCGCGTTTCTCGACAGTCTCGGGATCGCGCACGAGGAGGGACTGATCAGCGAAGAGAACGTTACGAAGCCGGCCGCCGACGGCCTGCGCACCGCGGCGGCCGAGCTGTCCTCCAAGTTCCCGCCAGACGACGTCACGTTGTACTTCAGTACGCTGGTGTCGCAGGACCCCGACACCTGGGGCGGACTGGCGGACCTGGCAATGCCATGATCCCGCTCGCGTTGATGCTATCGCTGCTCGCCCAGACAGCCGCGGCTCCGGCGTCGTCGCTCGGTTCGGATCTCCGACAAATGATCGCCGCGAGCGGCGCTGAAGTTGCGGTCGCGTACCGGCCGCTCGACGGGAGCGCGGAGCTGCTCATCGACGCGGACACGCCGTTCCATGCCGCGAGCACCATGAAGGTGCCCGTGATGATCGAGTTGTTTCGCCAGGCGCACGCCGGCGCGGTGTCGCTGGACGACCCACTTCCCATCCGCAACGAGTTCCGCAGCATCGTGGACGGAAGTCTTTACAAGCTCAGCGAAGGGGATGACTCGGACAAAGAAATCTACGCCTCGGTCGGCAAGACGATGACACTGCGGCAACTTTGCGAGGCGATGATCACGGTGAGCAGCAACTTCGCGTCGAACCTGCTCATCGAAAAACTTGGCGTCGAGAATATCCGGCGGACGGTGGCGGCGCTGGGCGCCGACGGTATGCAGGTCCTCAGGGGCGTAGAGGACCAGAAAGCGTTCGACAAGGGCCTGAACAACACCACGACAGCCCGTGGCCTGACGGTGCTGCTCGAACGGATTGCCCGAGGGGTTGCGGTGGACGCACGGTCCGACGCCCTGATGATGGATATCCTGAAACGGCAGACATTCAAAGACGCCATTCCCGCAGGCATCCCGGCCGGCGTCGCCGTGGCACACAAAACGGGCAACATCACCCGCATCCACCACGACGCCGCCGTCGTCTTTGCGCGAAAGCCCTACGTCCTCGTCCTGCTTGTCCGCGGAATTCAGGATGAGAAACAGAGCGCCGCGCTGATGGCTCGACTGTCGAAGTCGGTCTACGAGGCAAACGCCATCGCGCGCTGAGGTGCAGGCGATCTCAGCGCCCTTTGCGCGAGATGCCCTCCGCGACCTCCGCACGAGCCATTTAGAACACGTACACGAAGTTCACGACTGGAAACGCGAAGAACTCATCGACGCCAATCGGAAAGGCCAGCGCGAGATCCGCCGAGAGACGCTGCCCAAAGAACCGCAGGCCGGCCGAGGCCACTCCGTCGCCATTCTTCCAGACGTAGTTCTCGCTCATGAGCTTCAAATTGCGCCGAACCTGCCGCTCGCCTCCGATCATGACGACTCCGGATCGCCCGCCGTCGTTGCCGTAGGCCAGGCCGCCGCCGATCGTGAACGAGCCACGTGCGGTGCCTGACGTGCTGACGACGTAAGCCACACCCCCCCCGTCGCCCCCGGCGTTAAAGGCGTGGAGCACGCCCACGGCGACGGCGGTCGACGGCGTGTTGAGTATCTGCAGCTTCGGAGTGACCCAGAAGGGCCGGTCCCCTTCGTCGAGCCCGAACACGAGCGGCGTGCCGCCGCCGATGGAAAACCGATCGGTGACGCCGACCTGGACGAAAGGCATCACGAACTCGTACACCCCCAGGTAGGTCTGACCGCGCGCCAGGGACCGGCCGGTTGGCCCGAAAAACAGCCTGGTGGCGTTCGGGTCGGGGGGCATGAACTCGCCGTTGGCAAGGCTGCCCGTGACCTTCTTCAGCGTAGCGATCTCCGATCGCTGTGCCGTTACGGTGGCGCCGGCCTGTGTCTTGAACACGACCTCGTTCGGATCTTCGCGTTCGATCGTGCCGTAGAGCCTGGAGCCATCCCGCAACACGAGCTCGTACAGCGTGACCTGCTGATCTGCGGCGTCGCGAGATGCGGTATGCGCGTGGGCGACGGCGGCCGGTGCCACGAGCGCGAGGGCGGCATACAACAGAATCCGTCGAATCATGATTGTTCTCCATGGGGAAGCTGGTTCAGTAACCGCACGTGGTGGGCGTACCAGTCGCTCGTGAATACGCCTCGCGGATCGTAGGCGCGCTTGAACTCGAGGAACTCGCGTAGGCGCGGGTGGCACCGCTCGACCTGGTCCCGTGTGGCCCAGCGGTGATACGTCAGGTAATAGCTCCCACCGAAGTCGCACGCGCGATCGATGAGCCGCCGGAAATCCCGCTCGGCCTTTGCCAGACCGGCCGGACAGTGATCGACGTGCAGATTGAAGACCACGCACGCCCACGGCTCGCGTGCCCACGCCAGCACACTCTCGTCGTCTGTTTCGATGAGCCGGATCGTGCCGTAGATGATGTTGACGTCGTGGCGGCGCGCGTCCCCGCGCACGGCCGACATGAACGCCGGGAGATCCCGGCGGGGGACGTACAGCTCCGAAATCATCTCGCTGCCCTTGACCGGGGCGCCCAGCTGTTGATCGATCGCGGTGTGATAGCCGTCGATGTAGCTGGCCAGTTGATGCGTGTCTGACCAGTACAGCTGACCGTCGGTGGACAAGTAGTGCCGGGCATACTCGGCGAAGGCGCGAGACTTGTCGGAGTGAGCAAGCAGGAGCAGCCGCTGCCAGTCTGGCACCGTCAGCGAGCGCTGGCCTTCCGGGATGGCGCGTGCCTCGTCGACCGGACGGTAGCAGGAGACGACGCCAGACCGCAGGAACTCCTCAGAGTGTGGATCCGTCGCGAACTGGCAGTCGCCATACTCGAAGCCGTCGAGCATGCGGCGCTCGAAGAGTTCAGGCAGGTCGTCCACGCACGCGACGGTCACGCTGCGCTCGACCTTGTGCCGGACGCCCAGTCGGAGCGTGACGCGGGCGATGACGCCGAAGAGCCCGTAGCCGCCGATCGCGAGCGCGAAAAGCTCGGAGTTCTGTGCTCGATTGCACGTCACGAGCGTGCCCGTGGAATCGACCACCTCGAGCGACTCGACGTCAGCAATGATCGGACGCAGACGGAGGCCGCGCCCGTGGATGTTTGCCGACAGCGCGCCGCCTATCGACAGCCGGTCGGCGCCCGTCTGTTTCTGAATGATGCCCCACTGGCGCGTCTGTCCGGCGCCGGCCCACAGGAGATGGTTGACCAGCTGGGGCCAGTCGATGCCGGCCTCCACGACGATCAGTCCGCGTTCGTCGTCGAGCTCGAGGACACGACAGAGC
>JANNHC010000640.1:0-2027 GCA_031404215.1 Acidobacteriota bacterium | reverse complement strand
GTATGCAGAGGAAGCTCTACTCTCGCGGGGTGATCGACATCGGTTACGTCGGCTCCGCGGGCGACAACCTGATCCAGCCGGTGGATATCAACGCGCCTCTCCCCAAGGATGTGGTGGCCACGAACGGCGTGATCAACACCGCGCGACCCTACGTCGGTTTCGCGGGAATCACCTTCCGGCAGACCACAGCCAAATCGCGGTACCACGGTCTGCTTGTGGGCTTCCGGCATGACGCCGGGCGTAAGGGTCTGATCAGCATCGCGTATACGCTGAGCCGGACGAAGACCGACGCGACGAACGACCGCGACTTCGTCGACCTCCCGCAGGACCGGACGAACCTCGCCGCGGAGTACGCTCTGGCCCGCACCGACCGCACGCATATCTTCACCGCCAACTACGTCTACGAGCTGCCGTTCTTCCGGGAGTCGAAGGGCCTCGGAAAACAGGTGCTCGGCGGATGGCAGGTCAGCGGCATCACCCAGTTCTGGTCCGGGCCGCCGATCTCGCGCGTGGTCAACGGCCAGACCAACGGCAGCCGGCGCGGGATTCGCGTCAACCAGATCGGCGACCCGTTCTCAGGACTACCGGCGAACACCCCAGGAGGCGTCTATTACTTCAACCCCGCGGCCTTCGCGCCACCCGCGGATGGTGCTTTGGGCAACACGGGCCGCGCGATCTTCCGCCTGCCCGGCGTTAACCAGTGGGATCTGACCCTGTCGAAGAACTGGTATCCGTCGAAGGGCACACGATTGCAGTTCCGGGCCGATCTCATCAACGCGCTCAATCACACGCAGTTCGACCCGAACTCCATCCAGAACGTCTGCACCGTAGCCACCACTGCCACGGACTGCACGGCCTCCACCGGCAACTTCGGCAAACTCACAGGGACACGCAACCCGCGAGAGATTCAACTCGGCGTCAAGTTCTTCTGGAACTAGTTGCCTCACACCTGCCGTTCAGACGCTGATCTTGAGCGCGGCGCATAAGAACCTCACGTAGGGCTTGGTCAGCGCAAAGCTCTCAGCCACGACCTTGACCAGACCCGGGCTCTTAACCTCCGCGAGGGTCAGAGGGGTGTCGAGGATGAAGTCGGTTCTCTTGAGATCCTCGATCGCCGGATGGCCGGCGACGAAGCCCTTCGGTGGGCGCTTGAGCGACGCGCCGGCCTGGCTCCACACCTGCGTCAGATTGCGGTCGTCCACGATCGCCCGCCATTTCGAGGGGTAGGCCGCGATAGCTGTCCGCAGAGCGTGGAGCGCATCCGATTCGGGATGCCACATCCCCGCGCCGAGGAACATCGTTCCCGGCTGGATGTGGACGTAGAGGCCAGGGGCGTGCACATCCTTTCCGGTACGGTGACGAAACTGAATGCCGAGGTTCGTCTTATAAGGGGATTTGTCCTTCGAAAAGCGGACGTCCTTGTGGACGCGCATGATCGAGCCGCCGACCCCTCGGTCATCGGCAACAAACTCGCGTGAGACCTTCAATAGTCCGGGCGCCATGGCCCGCACGAAGGCGCGGGCCGGCTCGCGCACGTCGGCTTCGTATCGCGCCTTGTTCTCTTCGAACCAGGCTCGGTTATTGTTTTCGGCCAGATCCCCAAGGAACCGTAGGGCGGGACCGAAGCCGTTGAATCCATGCTCCATGGGTTCCAGTCAGCGACCGGCCGGCGTGGCCGTGGCTTCCGGCTTTGACGGCGCCACGGCCGGCGAACGCTTGGCCGCGGGCTTGGCTGCGGGCTTCGTGGCTGGCGCGCCCGCCTTGGTGACCGCTTTTGGAGCCAGGGGCGGGGGCTCCGAGACGATGCGCACTTTGGCGATCACCACCGGGGTCAATGGGACGTTCGAGTGGCCGCCTTTGGAGGTAGTGGGAACCGCCACAATCCGGTCGACGACGTCCATGCCGGAGAGAACCTCCCCAAAAACCGCATAGCCCCAGCCGTCCCTGGAAATGCCGAAGTCCAGCCCGGGATTGTCCTTCACATTGATAAAGAACTGCGAGGTCGCGCTGTGCGGATCGTTTGTTCG
>JANNHC010000639.1:0-3370 GCA_031404215.1 Acidobacteriota bacterium | reverse complement strand
AATCCAATCGGACCGTCCAGCCAATATTCAAACTTCTGAGAATCGGGAGGAAGAAGCTGCGCGAGGCATTGCCGAAGCTCGATGCCGCTCACCGGCCGCGCATCGAGCCGCCAACAACCGAAAATGCCGCTCATGTGACGCGACCGGGTCGACCTGCAGCGGCGGATTGTCGCGCGCTGGACGCTGGCCGACGGCTACCGTCAGGGCATGGTGTTGCTCCAGGTCTTCGGCCGACCGCTGTCGTCCCGGTCGCCGCCTTTTGCCGCGGTAATCGTGCGCAGATCACCGTGGATGGTGAGCGTGGGACGGGAGTAAGGCTGCTTCTTGCCACTGGGCTTCGTTTGGACTGGTGCCGGCATTGCAAGGCCCTTTCGTCTGCTTCGTCTGCTGCGACGCAAGGGTATCAGAAAAGAAAATGCGACTCCAGAATTCCAGCCCGATGAACGGCAGCGAACCAGCATCGACGGGGCGCGCGTCCGGAACAAATCCCAGAGCCGCACACGCTGACAACGGGGTCTTCGTCGCGAGGTACGCGTGCTGCCGCGTTCGTTCAAGCGCGGCGTCGTGGCGCCAGCATCGCCTCAGAATCGGCTCCGGCACGATCCCCTGCATGGCGTCCCGAAGCAGCGCGCGCGGAACGCCGTCGCGCGTCTGAATGTCGCCTGGAATGCTCATCAGGTACGCGATGACGTCGCGATCGAGAAAGGGTGTGACGTGCTCGAGGCCGTGGCTCGCCGCCATTTTCTCGTCCGCTTCGAACTGAAGCCGATGGGACTTGGCGCGGACGGCCTGATAGATGTTGCGCGCATGCGCGGTCCTGTAGGCGGGATGATGGACGCGCGGTCGCCGCCGGCGGAGACGCGCCGCGATTGCGCGGCTGACCGGCAGCAGGCCTTCAGGGTTCGCGAATGCCGTGCGAAATGGGCGCAGAGCCGAACGGAGCGCAGCCGGCGTCAGGCCGAGGAGCAGCTCCCGGCGGAAACGCGCCCGAAAGTACGAGGCGTCCGCGTCAACGAACCAGCGTGCATATTCGTCGATGTGCTGAGCGATCCGCCCCCACGCCAGCTTCCAGAACAGATCGACCAGGTAGCCCGTCGAAAAGAAGAGCTGATCGCTCCACAGGCCAGTCAGCAGGATCCTGGCGCCAGACGCCTTGGCTGCGACCAGCAACGGATCCAGCGCGCACCACCCGTCGTCGAACAGCGGCGACTCAGAATGCCAGATCAGGCGTCGGAGGTGTTCCATGTCTCCTGGGGGAGCCAGCGCGAGCCGGCCTACGCACATGCCTCGCCCTCTCTCCAGCAGGCGGATGAACCGGTTCTCCTCCGTCGTCGGGTCGTCGGAAGTCTGGCACGACAAGGGGATGAGCGGCGCGTCCCCGCCGCCGTTCCGGCGCAGGTCGTTGGCGAGACAGAGCACGATGGATGAATCCAGACCGCCGCTCGTGGCCACCGCTATCGGGTGGGCGCTCCGGAGCCGGCGCTTCACGGCCTGGATCAGAAGCGCGCGCAGGTGCTCCGCGTACTCCGCAGGCGAGCGATAGCGGATTTGCGCCTGCGGATCGAAATCCCAGAATCTCGCCGCCCTGATACCGGCGGGCGTGACACTCAGCCGGTAGCCGGGAAGGACCGCCTGGATCCCGAGGAAGAACGTTTCGCCGTCGTCTTCGTACGGCAATCGATCGAGGAGAAAATGGTCCGCGAGCAGATCCTCGTTCGGCGTCGCGCGCACTTCGGGATGCGCCACGATTCCCTTGATTTCTGACGCGAAGACGATCCGTTTCCCGTCGATCCAATAATAGAGCGGCCGGCAGCCGACCGGGTCGCGCGCCAGGACCAGCGTCTGCCGGCCCGCATCGAACAGCGCGAGAGCGAAGTCGCCCTGCAGCTTCGCGAAGCAGCCGTCGCCCCATAGGCGCCACGCGGCCAGCACGAGCTCCGAATCTGGAGCATCGAACGCGATCGGATCCGCGAGCGTCGCCAGCAGTTCGGCGCGGTTGTCCAGACGGCCGTCGAACAAGAGCACGTTCCCCACGCTGTCCGCCACGGGCTGGCGCTCGGAGGAGGACTGCGGGGCGATGCGACGGAGCTGACAGGCGAAACCGACCGGGCCGTCGGACCAGATGCCGCGATCGTCGCCGCCGCGATGCGCGATCGGGGAGGCTATTTCCGCCACGAGAGCCCGGTCGGCAGGCCGGCCGTCGAAGTTCCAGAGCCCGGCCAACCCGCTCATCGGGGCCGATCAGATGGCCGAGAGTCCCAACCGATCAGCCGGGAATACTGCGCAACTTCGCCGGCGCTGCTGAGGAGCGTGACGCGGTCGTGTTCGATCCACGCGTGGGCCTCGAACCGGGCGCCCTTCCTGACACCGATCTGGAGGCGTGCGGCATAGCCGTTGCGGGAGAGAAGACGATCCAGTGCCAGCGCCTGCACCAGGCACGTCGCGCGCGGAACGACACGGCTCATGGCACGCACGGCCCATTCCAGACGCTCGACGCTGAACCGGGGAGAACCGGAGACCGCCAAGGAACCGACGAAGGAGAACACGCGGCGCCAGGGCAGGATCCACAAAGCGACTCTGAATACGGCAAGGAGCAGATACGCCTCGAGCACCAGCACCCGCTCGGCCGGTTGCAACCTCGCGAACTTGCCCACCGCCGTCATGCGCTGATTCCGACCAGTCCCTGTTCGGCCAGCTGGTTCAGAAGATCCCGGATATCGGACTCGAGGCTGAGCCTCTCGACATCGTAGTCGTCGAGCAGGGCGTCGCGGATCTGAGCGAAGGTCACTGGCTCCTGGATCAACGCCCAGATCCGGGCTCCTACAGGGTTCAGCCCGTAGTAGACGCCGTTTTTAAGATTCAGAATCGCGGCCTCCCCTGCGAGGTCGCAGGACACCTGATCCTTCGAGACCACGATGCGGGACGTGTCGGAGAGGCTGCTCGGCGGCTCCGTCATTTTGTCGGTGACCAGAACGTGAGGATACCCGCTGGCGCAAACGGGTTGCAACACCTGCGTGCAGCGCAGCCTGCCGGCGGCGTGAAGGAAGACGGGGACCCTTGCCGAGGGTCACGCCTGATCCGGACGCGCGGCCGCCAACCGAGCGCGCCGCTATTCGCGGCGCACGGACGGGGCCGCCGGGGCCGACGCCGTCGGGTCGTGAGTGGCGACGGCAGCCACGATCGCGAAGAGCACGGCGTTGGCTGGCATCCTCAGCCCCACTTCCCACACGCTCTGCGCACACACGGCCGCGAGGCCGCTCGCCGCTCCCGCGCGCATCCAGAACATCGGCGTTCGATCCCGTTCAAGACGGAGGACGATCTCCCGCGTCCCGGCGATCGCCGACACCGCACAGGGAACCAGGAGCAACAG
>JANNHC010000638.1:0-11154 GCA_031404215.1 Acidobacteriota bacterium | reverse complement strand
GCGCCGGCTTTCGACGATCCGCTCGGTTGCGACGACAGGGCTGGCTTCGAGGGCTGCGGACAGTCGGTTGAATCGGCTGACGGTCATCGAAGCCCCCTCGATCCCAATCCGGAGAGGGGCGCTACGCACGATCTCCTCCGCCAATGCATCGTCGTAGGTCCGATCAACCAGCAGCAGGTCCATGAGACCGTCGGGATGGCCCGCGATCACCTCGCGGGCCGTGGTGACGTATCGAAAATCCACAACCAGCGTGCAGCGTGACGGCGTGACGATGGCGGCCCCGGCGGTTCCACTGAAGCCGGTCACATACCGCAGGTTGGGAAGGTGGGTGATGACGAACGCATCGAGATCGGCTGCGCGCAGATCGCTGCGCAAGGCGGCAATGCGATCGGCGAAGGGGGCGCGGCCGGACGTCATGGACCGCGCCGTCCCGATCAGCGGGCGGCACGCTCGGCGCGCGCGCGAATGATCGCCGTCAGGAATTGCTCGAGACCCGCCAATGCCGGCTCCGCGTTTCTGCTGTGGTGGATGAAGGGTGAAGCGGCCTGGATTTCGGTGGCGCTCATCTGACCCGCCGCCAATTCCGGACCCGTGCTCTCGGCCGCTCCATACCCTTCGGCCGAGTCTTCGCCGAGACGATGGTGGATGTCGGCAAGACCTCGAATCGCCGCGAGATTCTCCGGAGCCAGCTTCAGGACAGACTCGAGCTCCTGCCTTGCCTCGTCGATCCGGCCAACTTCGATTAATGCCCGCCCGAGCGTGACGTGGGCGGAAAGGTAGGACGGATGTCGGACGAGGCCAACGGTGCAGGTCTCGATCGCCTCCTCGAAACGATCGGCGCGCCGGTACTCCTCGGCGAGCGCCGCAAAGGCGATGGACGCCGGGTCCGACTGGACCCGGCGTTTCAATTCTTCAATGCGCGGAGAGTCCGACATCGAGTGACAGGTTACTGCACCGCCACCGTCTTCGTCACCCGGCCCGTCTTTCCGGCGCTATCGGTGACGGTGAGGGTCACGTTGAAGCTCGCGGCCCCGGCGTACGCGTGGGACGGCGACGCCAGCGTGCTGCTGCTGCCATCGCCGAAGTCCCAGAAGTAGGACGTAATGGTGCGGCCTGCAATCGCCGACGAGCCTGACGAGTTGAACTGCATGTTGCGAGCAGCCGTCGGGGGCAACTGCGAGAAGCTGAAGTCTGCCGTGGGCGAGTCGGTCCCGACCGTAACGGATCCGGTCGCCACCGCGGTGCGGCCGACATCGTCGGTCACGACGAGCGTGACCGAGTAGGCTCCGGCGACCTGGTAATCGTGCGAGGTGATCGCGCTCGTGGTTGATTTCTGCTCGCCGTCGCCGAAGTCCCAGTCGTAGGTGCGGATGGTACGGCCGGTTGCGGGCCGGCTGGCCGCCGCGTTGAAGTTGACGTTCTCGCCTACTCGCGGCGCGGACGGCGACGTGATGAAGGTCGCCGAGGGCGCGGCGCCGCCGGCGACGTCGAGAGTCTGTGAGGTTGTCGCGGTGCGATTGAAACTATCCCCGACCGTGAGAGTGACAACATAGGTGCCGGGATTGTCAAACGAGTGGGTCGCGGTCTTCCCGCTGCCGGTCCGGCCGTCGCCGAAATTCCACGAATACGTCAGGATCGGGTTGTTGGGCGGCGCCGTGCTCGTGGACGCATCGAACAGCACGACCTGATGATCGGCCGGAGCGCTGGGCGTGACCGTGAAACGAGGCTGCAAACCGTCCGGCGGTATGACGACGCCGGGCGCAACCAGCCGGATGCTGGCGAGACGCACCGACGCGTTCCCGGCGTCGGTCCCGATCGGGGTGACGAGGATATCGACCGTCGTGTTTGGATCGACGGAGGGCCCCGACGGTGCCGCCGGAGCGGTGTAAACGAGTGTCGCGCGGCCGTCCGCGCCGGTGACCAGATTGCGGGCCGACAGCGAGCCGAAGTCCGCCTTCACGCCGGCTACTGCGATCTCGGCCCGCAGCGAGAGGTTTCGGAGTGGACTCCCGTTGGCATCGCGTGCGGTGACGGTCACGAGCGACTGCGACGAGCCGTCGAGCGTCAGTACGTCAGGCGAAACCGTCACGGATATCGACGTGCCGTATTCCGACGGCCCCGTCAGCGGCGGCGCGTCCTGGCTCTTCATCGTGCAGCTCGTCGATGCCGTGACGGCGGCGGCCAGGATCCCACCTGCGATGGTTCGTGTGACGAAATAAATTCGGTTCATATATGTCAATCCACCAGCGGTCTGTTCCGCCCGTGCGCGTGTTACTGGGGATCCCCGTAATTCGCAAAGCCGATGCCGATGTTGCCACTGACGCTCACCGCTCGGCCGGTCTGATCGTGGCCATAGAACGTCACGGTGGCGATGGTCGAGAAGATGAGGTTGTTCGACCCCAGCGCGCGCAGCGGCGCCTCTTCCTTGGCCTGATGCCGGACGATGAGGAAGTTGACGTCGGTCTCGCTCACGACCGTCGCGGTGATCGCGCTGTCGAAGGCATACGGAACGTCGACCCCCTGAGTGTTTCGGCCGTCGGTCCGTCTGTACTCCACCCGGTAGCGATCGATCGTGATGGAGTTGTTCGCCGTAGGGGTGTTGGGCGTGCCTGTCGATCCCGGGTCCTTCAGGCCGAGCCGCAATGTGGCCCTTCCGAAATCGCCGAAGATCCCCGCGGCGCCGTCCTTGACGGTGACGACGTCGGACGCGAGCGTGCCGCTGAAGGCGCTTGGATCCGCGCCTGATGCAGCCAGGAGCTCGGCCATGACCAGGTACGAGGAGGCCGTCCCCTGGCGCACGAGGTCGCCGCACGAAACGGATGCAATTACCAGCGACACGGCACCGGCCAGTCGTATTCCAGCGCCCCATACGGCTTTGGTCATGTCGTCAACCCCTTATGATGCGCGGCGTGATGAAGATCAGCAGCTCGCGGCTTTCGTCAGCTGTCGTGTCGCGGCGGAAGAGCCAGCCAAGGAGGGGCACCCGGTGCAACACCGGCGTCCGCTCGTTCGAGATCTGTTCGCGGCTGACGAAAATGCCGCCGATGATCGTCGTCGCCCCGTCGTCCACCTGAACCTGCGTCCTGGCGCGCTGCGTGTCGATGGGCGGTATCCCGTTGACCTGCCGGCTGAAGTCCGGCGTCGCGTTCTCGAGCGTGATTTGCATGATGACGGTATTGGCGGACGTGATCTGCGGGGTGACCTGCAAGGTCAGCGCGGCGTCCTTGAAGCTGACCGTGACGGTGTTGTTCGCAACCGTCTGAATCGGAATCTGTATGCCCTGCGTCACTTCGGCCGCGACGTTGTTCTGCGTCGTCAAGCGAGGCGACGACAGGATGCGCCCCTTGCCTGTCCGTTCGAGGGCCGAAAGGGCGACGTCCAGATTGAGCGCGCCGTTGACCGCGCCGAGCGCCAGGCCGATTGCGGAGCTGGCACCCGACACCCCCAGATTCACGACGCTGGCCGTGGTGTCGTTGGCGTTCGAGCGCACGTCGTTCGGGGTGTTGTTCGCGCCGGTCCGGCCGCCGAGCGTCCCGCTGTTCGGGAAGGCGAGGTTCGTCGTGTTGCCGATTCCGGGAGTCGCGCGGCCGTTGAGGCCCCACTGGATGCCCATCGCCCTGGCGAATTCACGGGTCGTCTGGACCACGCGGGCTTCCACTTCGACTTGTGGCTCCGGGCGATCGAGCGCGCCGAGGAGCGCCGTCACCGTCTGCAGGCGATCGGGCAGATCCGTAATGATGATCGTGTTGGTCCGCGGGTCCACCTGGATTTGACCGCGCTGCGACAGCGCCGACTTGACCAGCAGCGGCGACATGTCCGCGGCCTTCGCATAACTCAGCGAGAAGGTCTGCACGCGCAGATCCCCGGCCAGCGCCTTCGCCTCGGCCAGCTTGCGGCGCTCCCCTTCCTCTTCGGCCAGCACCGAAATCGGTGCGATGCGCACGATGGTCCCCTCGGCCACGTACCCGAGCTTGTGCGTCCGCAGTAGCGTTTCGAAGGCCTGATCCCAGGGGACATCGCGCAGGACGATGTCGATCGGCGTGGCGGGGACAGACGGATCGATGATGATGTTCAGTCCGCTGATCTCGTTGAAGTAACGCAGCACCGAACGGAGGTCGGCGCCCGAAAAGTCGAGCGTGATTGGCGTGCCTCGGTACTGCTTCTCGGTCCCGCCGGAAATCACCTGCTGATTTGGGAGAAGGGGCGGCGCCGGCGGTTGCGACAGCGGGGCGCCTTGC
Organism: Acidobacteriota bacterium; assembly: GCA_031404215.1. Classification (GTDB taxonomy): domain Bacteria; phylum Acidobacteriota; class Vicinamibacteria; order Vicinamibacterales; family 2-12-FULL-66-21; genus JALZOC01. The sequence goes on along the minus strand of JANNHC010000638.1, from coordinate 6,916 downwards.
GGGCGCGCGGCTGCGGGCGCGGGGCGCGGCGCCGCGGGCTTCATCGGTGTGGCGACTGGGTCGGCCGCCGGGGTATCCCTCGGCACCAGCGCGGCCGCGTTCGCAATCGCCTGTTCGAGTGGAATATCGGGTTCGGGATCCGTCCGTGTGGCGTCGGCCGACGCCAGCGCGACGAGCACGGTGGTGGGCGACTGCGCCGGTTCAAACACGACGGCCAGATCGCTCCCGCCGGTTCCCGCACGCTCGACGTGATAGGTGGCCCCGTCGGCCACTTCCATCACGACGCGCGTCACGAGCGGTGCGCGGCTGTTGACCCCGACCCGGACGCGCGTGACGAGTTGCCCCTCGACGATCGTCTGCGTGGGGGCTCTCGAGGAGACGTTGGGAAAATCGAGCACAAGACGGCGGGGGCGATCCTGCGATTCAGTCACCTCCGCGGGAGTCAGGCGGCCATTGCCGCTGAGCGTGATCGTCGTCGCGGACGGCGAACGGATCGCGCGGACGCGATCGAGCATCGTCGCCGCGGGCGCCTCGGCGTCAAGCTGCGCCGATACGGGCCCGCCGGCCGCGGCCGGAGGCGAAGGAAGTCCGAGCGGCAGCGCCGCGAGCGCAGGGCGCGCGGGCTGCGTGAGCTCGAGACGAATCACGTTTCGCGAGCTGTGCACGGCGTACTCGACCGGCCGCGCCAGGGCCAGCCGCACGCGGGCGATGGCCTGGCCGTCGGCGGCCGATCCCTGCTCGAGGGTCACTCCCGCGATCGGGTCGCGGCGCTCCACCGCATTGGCGGCGTTGGCGACCGACACGTTCCGGAGTTCAACCACCACGGTCAGGGAATCCGGACGCCTCACCGCGTAGGCCACGGGGTCGGTCGACTCAATCAGGACGGCGCTGCCCTGTGCGGACACGCCGAGGAGGCGGATTGGCGCGCGGCTGCCTGCCGAGAGCGACAGGCCGCTCGTCAACGCCAGCGCCGCGACGATCGCCAGCGCGCCGGCGCGCGGGGGGAACACGCGTGGATGCGGCAACTGCGTACTCATCCACGCCCCCCGTCGGTCGATCTCAGGTTCTTCCTGATCTCCTTCTGCTTCACCAGAGAAAGCGGATCGTTGACGTCCTGTGAGAACACGACCGCGTCCTGGACGATGGATTTCACCGTGCCGTCCATCAATCGATCTCCCGCCTTGACCACGTATGTCTTGTTGTCCGGCCCCTGAATGAGGGCAACGAACCCGGAGCTGTTGCGCACGATTCCCTTCACGCTGACTTCGTTGATGAGCATCCCGGGCACGCCCGCCGGGCGCACGCCCGCCCCCTTTGGATCGTTCCCCCGGCCAATGAGGCTGATGAAGGGATCCCGGCGTCCTTCGGGGTTATAGGTGAACGGGGCCGCGGCCTCCGCCGGCGGACCGGCGGCCGGGGCCGGCACCGGCACCGGCGTTTTCGCTGGCGGCACAGGGCCCGGCGCGGGCTGCTGCGCGGCGACCGCGAGCGTCGCGAGCGTCGCGAGCGCGACACCGCCCAGCGCGATCGCGCGAATAAGGCGAATGACGCGAAGGGTGCAGATACTCATTTCGATGCCGGCTGCTTCGGGACCGCGCCACGGCCGCCGCGGCCCGTGGCCGGCGCCTTGCCTTCCTGGAGGATGAATGTCGTCGCGACGCATTCAGCCTCGATGCTCGCGTTGGGCTCCTGCGGCTGCCGTACCTTGATCGTGATTTCCCCGACGTTGATGATGCGGGGGAACTTGCCGATGCGATCGAAGAACAAGCCCAGGTTGTGGTACGACCCCTCGGCCCGCAGCTTGTACGGGAGCGCGGCGTACATCGCTTCCTGCTTCGGTGGCTGCGGCGTAAACCGCTGGATATTGAGGCTCGACTGCGTCGCCAGGCCCTGCACGCGGCGCAGGATGTCTGCGACGTCCTTCTCCTCCGGCAAGACCGCCCGCAGGTTGTCCAGCCGCCGTTCGAGCTCCGCCACTTCCGACTGGAACTGCGGCAGGCGGCGGGCCGTCGCCACGCCTTTCGCGATGTCGCCGCGGAGTGCCGTCAGCCGGCTCTGCCGGGTGTTGATGTCGGCCTGCGCTTCCACGACGTAGAACTTCCAGAAGCCAAACACCGCGAGGCCCGACACGACGACAAACGCGCCGATCTGGCCGTACCACGGGAGTTTGCTGAGCGACAGTTCCATGGATCGCAGTCCTACTTCTTTGCCGGGACGGCGCCGCGGCCTCGCAACCCGTTCGCGGCGGGCGGCAGGGGTGGCGGCGGCGCCTCGGGATTGTTGAACGTCGCCTTGACCGAAAACTTGTAGATGTCGCCGGTCTTCGCGTCGGTCATCACCTGGCTGTCCACGATATCGACCGGCTTTTTGAACCAGACGCTGGTCTCAAGGTTGGCCACCAGATCGGACAGCCCCGTGAGCGACGTCGTCATGCCGGCCAGGACGATGTCGTCGCCTTTCTGCGTCAGCTCAGTCAGCCACAACCGCTCGGGCACCGCTTTGCTGATCTCGTCGAGGATGTGCACCGGTCCGCTCTGGCCGCGACGGAGCTGCTCGATGAGGGTCACGCGCTGCTGAAGCTGGGTCTTGCTCGCTTCGAACTTCTGCACCTGCGTCAACACGGACCGCAGTTGCTGCATCTCGCGCTCACCCTTCGCGAGGTCGTCGTCCAGACGGACCGATGTCTGGTGCAGCGACCAGAACCACCACGCGACAAACAGGAACGTGGCGATGAGAATCAGGCTTGCGGCGATTGTCACGCGCTGGGCCGCTGGGATGATCGCGCCGCGCTTCGTGCGCTCGCGATCGACGGCGAGAAGATTGATGCGAATCATCGGTCGCTCACCCGCCGGAGGGCGAGGCCGACCGCGACCGCCGCCGTCGGCGCCACGTCGGCGGCCGACTCGACCTGGAATTTCTTCGCGTCAAACCCGACACGCCTGAACGGGTCGAGGCCCTCGACGGGCGCGTCGAACCGCTCGCCCAGCATCTCGGTGAAGCCCTCGGCGCGCGAGGCGCCGCCGCTCAGCATGATGCGATCGATGCGATCTGAGGAAGCGGTCACCTTGAAGAAGTCGAACGTCTTCTGGATCTCCAGCATCACGTTCTCGCTGACCGCGCGCAGCACGGGGCGCGCATCCTCGAACGTCACGCCGTCGACCGGCACTCCACGCTTCAACTGGTCGGCCAGGTCGAACGGGAGATTCAGCTCTTTCTGCAGCGCCTCGGTGTAGGCATTGCCGCCGATGGAAATGTCTCGAGTGAAGACCGACTGATCGCCGTTCAGAATGTTGATGTTCGTCGCGCTCGCCCCCGCGTTGAGCAGCACGACGACGGCGCCCGGCTCGATGCCGTAGTTGATTTCGTAGGCGTTCTGCAGGGCGAAGGCGTCCACGTCCACGACGACCGCCGAACGGCCGGCCTGCGCAATCACGCCGGTGTAGTCGGCGATCTTTTCCTTCTTCGCCGCGACGAGCAGGACTTCCATGGTGCCCTTGCCCCCGTCGGCGCCCCTGTCGAGGATCTGGTAGTCGAGATTGACGTCCTGGATGTCGAACGGAATGTATTGCTCCGCCTCCCAGTAGATCGACTCGGCGAGTTCGGACTCGGTCATGACGGGGAGCGTGATCTTCTTCACGATCACGGCATTGCCTGACAGAGAGGCCGCGACGTCCTTCGTCTTGATGCCGCGCCCGCTGAAGAGCCGGCGGATCGCCTCGGCGACTACGCCGCCATCGATGATGGCGCCGTCCACAATACTGTCGGGCGGGATCGGCTCGCTGCCGAAGGCCGACACTCTGTAGGCCTTGCCGGCTGACTTCAGTTCGACCGCCTTGACGGCGCTCGAGCCGATGTCCAAACCGACCAGGGATTTCGCTCTGCGAAACACCGGTATGTCCAATCCTGAGAAACGGTGGAACTGGTTATGCTGGAGGCACTTCCGCTTGCGTAGCTGCACTCGGCGATCGACCCTGACTAACACCTGCCTCACCGGCGTCTGACAGTCTTATCGGCACAATGGGGGGCAAGCCGAATGCCACGGGTGGGATCGGGATCAAATTCGGCAGAACTGCGCAATTTTGGTAGCCCGCGTGTGAAGACACGGTTCAGGCGATGCCGAATCTGGTAATCGAATCACGAAATTGTAATCGCGTCAGGGCGTCAATTGGGCTTGGCACGTACAATGCCCGTTAGCTTGACACGGGGGCCTAATCACCAGTATCCTTTTGGTTTGCCGTTCTTCGAACGAGGCTCACCGCCTATGGAGATGCTCCGGCGGGTCCGGCCCACGCATCGCGAAGACCGAAAGGGATCTTGATGGGTTCGTTTGTTCCCACTGCCGGAAGCGTGCAGCGGCAGTGGCACGTCATCGATGCCGAGGACATGGTTCTCGGGCGGATAGCCACCGAAGCGGCTCGCCTGCTCCAGGGCAAGCACAAGCCGGTGTATACCCCCCACATTGATACGGGCGATCATGTCGTCGTCGTCAACGCGGCCAAGGTCAGGCTGACGGGCCGCAAGGAAGAACAGAAGCTCTATCGGTATCACAGCGGCTACGAGGGTGGCCTGCGCGAAGAGCGCGCCAAGGACGTCCGCCAGAAGAATCCGGTACGGCTGGTTGAAGAAGCGGTGCGCGGGATGCTTCCCAAGACCAAGCTGGGCGAAGCGATGTGGCGCAAGCTGAAAGTGTATGCGGGTGGCGATCATCCTCACGCGGCGCAGAAGCCGCAAACCGCGAAGACAACCAAGCGCGAGGTCGTATAAACGTGGCAGCAGGCATTCAGTATTACGGCACCGGGCGGCGCAAGACATCGACCGCCCGCGTGTTTCTCAGGCCGGGCAATGGCGGCATGGTCGTGAATCACAGGTCGCTCGAGCAGGCGTTCCCCACCGAAGCGCTCCGCACCCAGATCAAGCAGCCGCTCGCGGTCACCGAAACCGCCGACAAGTTCGACGTTCTCGCGACCATCGCGGGGGGCGGCATCGCGGGGCAGGCTGGCGCGCTGCGGCTCGGCATCGCGCGCGCGCTCGTGGAATACAACATCGAGCTGCGGCAGCGGCTGAAGAAAGCCGGCTTCCTTACGCGCGACGCGCGCATCAAGGAACGCAAGAAGTACGGACAAAAGGGAGCGCGCAAGCGGTTCCAGTTCAGCAAGAGATAGGAAGGAATGCTTCCAGCTTCCGGCTCCAGCTTCCAGCTGGGAGCTGGCCACTGGGAGCCGGGAGCTTTTTTATGGAGGCAATTTGACCGGCATCGCGTTGAAGGATTTGCTCGAGGCGGGAGTCCACTTCGGACACCAGACGAAGCGCTGGAACCCGAAGATGAAGCAGTTCATCTTCGGCGAGCGGAACGGGATCTACATCATCGACCTCGCGAAGACGGCCAAGCTGTTCCGCGATGCCGAACAGTTCGTGGCGAACCTCGCGGCCGAGGGCCGAACGGTCCTGTTCGTGGGCACCAAGCGGCAGGCCCAGGATGCGATTGCGGAAGAAGCGCAGCGCAGCGGAATGTTCTTCGTGAACCAGCGCTGGCTCGGCGGCCTCTTGACCAACTTCTCCACGATTCAGCGCAGCCTGGCGCGGCTGCGCGACCTCGAGGCGATGGAAACCGACGGCCGGTACGAATCGCTCTCCAAGAAAGAGATCGCGCAAATCGAGAAAGAGAAGCGCAAGCTGCAGAAGAACCTCGAAGGCATCCGCCACATGTCGCGGCTGCCCGACGCGCTCTTCGTCGTCGATACGCGCAAGGAAAAGATCGCGGTCGACGAAGCCCGTAAATTGAAGATCCCGGTAATCGGCGTCGTCGATACGAACTGCGATCCCGACGAAATCGACTACGTGATACCCGGTAACGACGACGCGCTGCGTGCGATCCGGCTGTTTGCCTCGCGTATCGCGGACGCGATCATGTCGGGACGGGGCATCCGCGAGTCCGCCCAGGCGGAAGAGAATGCAGACGCCGAAGGCGACGAACGCGCACGCCGCGGACGCGCCACCCGCCAGACGCGGCCCGAACCGGCAACGTCGCCGGCGTCGGTCTGACTGGGTTCCAGGCTTCAGGCTTTGGTCTTGTAGGCGACGCCGGCCCGCACATGGGTCGGCGTTTTTTATGTACAGTGGCCGGTGGCCGTCTCCAGCGTCTCAATGAGCTGCATCCGGGAGCTGGTAACTGGAAACCGTGGAGATCAGTCATGGCAGAGATTAACGCAGCATTGGTGAAGCAGCTCCGTGACGCGACCGGGGCGGGGATGATGGAGTGCAAGGCGGCGCTGACCGAGGCACACGGGAGCATCGAGGAAGCCACGACCATCCTGCGCAAGCGCGGGCTGGCGCAGGCGACCAAGAGGGCCGGGCGGTCGACCAACGAGGGGCTCGTCGGCAGCTACATCCACATGGGCGGGAAGATCGGCGTCCTCGTCGAGGTGAACTGCGAGTCGGACTTCGTGGCGCGCACGGATGATTTTCAGAATCTCGCGCGGGAGATCGCGATGCACATCGCGGCGGCGAGCCCGCAGTTTGTCCGTCGTGAAGACGTGCCGGCGGAAACCCTCGAACGCGAGCGCGCCATCTATCGCGGTCAGATGGAAGGACAGAACAAGCCCGCCGCGGTGATCGACAAGATCGTCGAGGGCAAGCTCAACAGCTTCTATGAGCAGGTCTGCCTGATGGACCAGCCGTCCATCCGCGATCCCAAGATGACGATCGGCCAGATCGTGAAGGCCGCAATCGCCAAAATGGGAGAGAACATCGCGATTCCCCGCTTCGTCCGGTTCAAGTTGGGAGAGGGTGCGTAACGAAAACCCCCGAACCTCGAAAACCCTAAAACCCAAAACCCTCCCCGCCGATTGATATAATCGTCAGGATCACCTGCAGCCAGGTCGCGGGGTTGAGCGCGAGCCAGACGTTGGCGTCGATC
>JANNHC010000637.1:0-3551 GCA_031404215.1 Acidobacteriota bacterium | reverse complement strand
CAGGGACGCTACTTCCGCGACGGTCAGCAACTCACTCATGTCGCGGCGTACCACACGAGCTTCGCCGTCAGGACTGCCGACATCGCGTACGAGTAACCGCTTTTCTCGTAGGGTCCGGAACCCGTCACGAGGCGGATCTCGCAGGTGGAGAACTGCTCCAGGAACCAGGGATCGTTCAGGCTCGCCATGTAGTCCACCGGGTTCTGAAAGTAGAAGTTGTCGTCGTACATGCCGCCCATGAAATCGCGCAGGTCGAAGATCCCGGAGAGCGCGTACCCTCGCTTGACGAGGTGCGGGTAGTGGAAGAGCGTGTTCGCGGCATGATAGGCGCCAAGCGATGCTCCGACAGTCGAGATGGAAACCCCGGTCGTCTGACAGCTCGTGTGGATGTACGGGATGACTTCGTCGCGGATGTATTCGTCGAACATGCGCTGGCGCCAGCTCCGGTGAAACGGATGCGCCGCCTCGTTCAGAAACGATTCGTGATTATTCGAGCCCACGCAGAAGACCTTGACCCTCCCGGCGTCGATGAAGTCAGCGATGGCCGCGAGGAGTCCGTTGCGATGCAGTTCCCACTCGTCGCCGTGGCTGGTCGGAAACGCGAGGAGCGGCGGACCCCAGTGCCCGAAGACGCTCACGCCCATATCGTGCCCGAGTCTGGGCGAGTACCAGTACTGATGTGACGTCTGCATCGAGTCGATTGTAGCGTGTTCGCCATGGCGCTCGCGCCACGCCGCCGCTCAGACGCGTGCGGCGCTCGTTGGACGCGGGCACCTTCGCTCGAGCTCCGGAAGCACAGCGCTGCGTTTACCTGATCTTCCCCGGCCCCCACAACGCGCGCCCCGGCTTGGCGCCGGTGTGCTCGCCGTTCCTGATGACGTGCGCGCCGTTGACGAACACGTGCCGCATGCCGACCGCATACTGGTGCGGATTCTCGAACGTCGCGCGATCGACGATCGTGGCGGGGTCGAACACCACCACGTCAGCGAACATTCCGTCTTTCAGGAAACCTCGCCGATCGAGCTCGAGGTTGGTCGCGGGCAGACCGCTCAACTTGCGCACGGCTTCCGGAAGGGTCAGCACCTTGTCGTCCCGCACGTACTTGCCGAGCACGCGGGCGAAGTTGCCGTACGCGCGCGGATGCGCGGACGATTTGGTGAACGGCGGCTCGGGCGCCATCGACGACGCGTCGGAGCCGAACGACACCCATGGCAGCACGATCTGCTTGCGGATGTTGTCTTCCGACATCATGAAGTACACCGTGCCGACGCGCGATCGATCCTCGAGCACGAGATTCATGATCGTGTTGACCGGATCTTCGCCGCGCAGCCTGGCGGCTTCCGCAAGCGTCTTGCCTGTGAGCGGTTTCAGCTTGTCGGATTTGAATTCCACGAGCAGCACGCGATCGGCGGATCCCGCGGCCCGGTACAAGTTTTCCCAGGCGTTGGACGGCGAACGGATCGCGGCGGCAATCTTCGTTCGCGTCGCCGGATCGGCAAGCCGCTTGTAGGCGGCGTCGTATCCTCCATCGAGCACCCACGGCGGCATCGAGGCGTCGAGCCCCGTCGCGCCTGCCGTGTAGGTGTACATGTCCGCCGTGATCTTCAGTCCTTCCTTCCGCGCGCCTTCAATCTTCGCAATGACCCGATCCATCTTCGGCCAGTTCACGCGGCCGGCGGCCTTGAGGTGATAGATCTCGGCGGGAAGTCCCGCCTCGCGGCTGATCCGGATCAGTTCGTCCACCGCTTCCAGCAGGCGATTCCCCTCGCTTCTGATGTGCGAGATGTATTTGCCGCGATACTGCGCCGCGACCCTGCACAACTCGATCAGCTCCTCGGTCGAGGCATAGAACGCAGGGGCGTAGATGAGCGAGGAGCCGATCCCCAGCGCCCCGGCCTCCATCTCCTGCCGCACGAGCGCGCGCATCTGGTCGAGCTGGGCGGCCGTAGGCTTCTTGTCTTCCAGCCCGATCACGTGCTCACGGATCGTCGTCGCGCCGATGAACGACGCGACGTTCTGCGACACGCCCCGCTCCTCGAGATGCCGCAGGTACTCGGACAGCGTGGTCCACGTGATCGAGTACTTCACATCTCCCATCTGTTCGACGGCGCGGCGCTTCATCTCGGGCGTCAGTGGTCCCATCGAGCTACCCTCGCCGAAAATCTGCGTCGTCACCCCTTCGCGAAGTTCACCCTGCGAGCGCCCGTCCACGAGCAGCGACTCCGTGGACCACGAGAGCATGTTGATGAAACCCGGAGCGACGGCCAGGCCCGCGGCGTCGATCACGGTCGTGGCAGGCACATCCGACAGGTCGCCGACCCCGGCAATGCGATCGCCACGAATGCCGACGTCGGCCCGCCGCCCGGGACCGCCCGTTCCGTCATAGACCATGCCGCCGCGGACGACGACGTCGAAGGCCGGCGGCTGGGGCGACGGCATCGAGCCGGAGTAGACCGACAAAGCAACGATCGACAGACCCAGCAGCATCACTCGCATGGGCGCATTAGAGACCGTTCGTCCGGAAAAGGCAAAACCGGATGAACTGTGTACGACCTGGCCGACTTTTACGTTGATTGGGGTACACGACGATGTGTGCTGCCGACGCAGGTACCGCCGGCGTCCGGCACCTTGAAGCGGACCCTGGGAGAAACATGAAGCTGACGTTTTATCTGGGCGTGGCGGCCGTCGAATTCAAGCAATACGCCGCCTATGTGCAGCGCCGTACTGCAACCCGGGCGGCGGAGTTGAAGACAACACACGCGGAGTAGCGAAACGTTCTGCGTTAGATTTAGATACTGAAGGCCGCATTCTTGCACGCGATCCGCGTCGGCCATCCCGCCGACAGCCACCCCCAGCTGTCCAGCTGGGCGCAACGCAACGATGTGTCGCCGAGGTATCCCCTTGACCACCCGTAAAGACGCACCGAAGACGGAGACGACCGACGTTGCGGAGGAGAATATCCGGGCGGTCGCCCAGATTCAGCGCCAGGCGGCGCAGCGACGGACCATCGCCCAGCGTGTAAGCGACCATGTCTCGTCGTTCGCCTCTCGCGAATCGACGGTCGCCTTTCACTTCGTCTGGTTTGCGCTCTGGATCTCGGCCAACGTCGGGCTCCTCCCACTGCAGCCCTTCGATCCGTTTCCGTTCAGTCTGCTCACGACGCTCGTCAGCCTCGAGGCGATCTTTCTCACCTTGTTCGTGCTGGCGAGTCAGAACCGGCTCACGCAGGAGGCCGACCGGCGCGCGCACCTCGATCTGCAGGTCAACCTTCTGGCCGAGCAGGAGATGACGCTCGTGTTGCAGATGCTCAAGGAAATCTGCGAAAACATGGGGCTTCGCGATACGATTCAATCGCGCAAGTTTCTCGAGCTGGTCAAGCGGACCGACGTGGGTCAGCTGGCGGAACACCTCGATCGCACGCTCGGCCTCGAGCAGACACCGAAGCAGGAACCGCCGCCACATTCGTGAATCAGGCCCGCGCCGTGGTCGGCTGCGCTCGGCACTCGGCACCGACTACCGCCGGCGCCCCAGACGTCCACGCCGCGGCAGGG
>JANNHC010000636.1:0-7821 GCA_031404215.1 Acidobacteriota bacterium | reverse complement strand
GCATGGCGATGGTGGCGGCCGGGTTCTCCGGCGGCGAGGCCGAGGAGCTGCGCCGGGCGATGGGGTTCAAGCGCTCCGAGAAGCGCATGCAGCAGCTCGAGGGCCGGCTGCGCAGCGGCATGACGCGGACGGGCATCGTCGGCGAGCCGGCCGACGCGATCATCCGCTCGATTACGTCGTTTGCGCTCTACGGATTTCCCGAATCGCACGCGGCGAGCTTCGCGCTGCTCGTCTATGCCAGCGCCTACCTCAAGGCGCATTACCCGGCGGCGTTCTATACCGCGCTCCTCAACAACCAGCCGATGGGGTTCTACCACCCGGCGACGCTCGTCAAGGACGCGCAGCGGCGCGGCGTTCGCTTCTCGCCGATCGATGTGCAGGAGTCGGACTGGGAGTGTCGCGTCGATCCCGATGGGCGCGTGAGGCTGGGCCTGATGTACGTGAACGGACTGCGCGCGGAAGTGGGGAAGCGCCTAAGTCAGCCGAGCCGAGATGGCAATGAATCGAGGGCTGGCGCTCTATCGGCAGCGCCTGCGGCCGCGGCGAGCGAGCGAAGCGAGTCGAGCGGCCGCGAGCGGGGGTGGGGCCCCGCGAGCCGTGAGAAACGTGGGGCCCCACGCGCACTGCATGACGACTTCGCCGCGATGCACGAGGTCGTCCTGCGCCGCTATCGAAAGCTCCTGGAGAACGGCGGACCGTTTCCCGATCTCATCCTGATCGACGGAGGCAAGGGGCAGTTGTCGTCCGCGTACGCGGCACTGCAGGAGCTGGGCCTCGGCAGCCTGATCGCGGTCGGCATCGCCAAGAAAGAGGAACTGCTCTTCACCCGTGACCGCGACGACGCCATCGCGTTGCCATCCGACAGTCCCGCGCTGCTGTTGATCCAGCGGATTCGCGATGAAGCGCACCGATTCGCCGTCACGTACCACCGGCTGTCACGCACCAAGCGCGATCTGCACTCCGAGCTCGACCTGATCGCCGGCATCGGACCGCGGCGCCGGAAGACACTGCTGACCTCGTTCGGGAGCCTGGCCGGCGTGCGGCGCGCCGCACGCGAGGAACTGATGAAGGCCGTTGGCGCGAAGTGCGCCGATGCTGTTCTTGCTTACTTCGCGAGGCAGGCGAAATAGCACAAGTGCTTGATAATGCGGTAGTTTTGCCGTATTCTTGGGCGTTTTCAGCGGACGTCCGTCAGTCTGCAATCGTCAAACAGCCGTCAGCATTTCTTTCATGAAGCCGCGCGTCGTCTCGGGCATGCGTCCGACCGGAAAGCTCCATCTCGGACATCTCGTCGGAGCCCTCAATAACTGGGCCTCCCTCCAGGAGCAGTACGAGTGCTTCTATTTCGTCGCCGACTGGCATGCGCTGACGAGCGACTATGCCGACACGTCCGAGATCGTGCCGAGCGCGTACGACATGGCCGCCGACTGGATTGCTGCGGGCCTCGATCCCGAGAGCAGCACGCTCTTCATCCAGTCGCTCGTGCCCGAACACGCCGAGCTCTTTCTCCTGCTCTCGATGACGGTGCCTATTCCCTGGCTCGAACGGGTGCCCACCTACAAAGAGCAGATGGAGCAGCTCGCGGAAAAGGACCTGTCCACGCTCGGCTTTCTCGGGTACCCGCTGCTGCAAACCGCCGACATCATCATCTACAACGCGCACTACGTGCCGGTCGGGGAGGATCAGGTGCCGCACCTCGAACTCAGCCGGGAAATCGTCCGGCGGTTCCACCACTTTTACGGCGAATTGTTCGTCGAGCCCAAACCGCTGCTGACGACATTCCCCAGGCTGCCCGGTCTCGACAACCGCAAGATGTCGAAGAGCTACGGAAACACGATTAACCTGTCGGACGATCCGGAGGCCGTGCGGAAGAAAGTCATGCAGATGTACACGGACCCGAAGCGCGTCCGTGCCGACATCCCGGGTACCGTCGAAGGGAATCCTGTTTTCATGTATCACGACGCGTTCAATCCCGACGCCGCGGAGGTCGAGGATCTGAAAACGCGATACCGCGCCGGCAAGGTCGGCGACGTCGAAGTGAAGACGAAGCTCGTCAAGGCCTTGAACGCGCACCTCGAGCCGATGCGCGCCCGTCGGGCCGGCGTGGTCGCGCATCCATCGGCGCTTCGTGACATGCTGCACGAAGGGTCGCGGAAGGCGCGCGCGATCGCGGCGGACACGCTGGAGCGGGTCAGGGACGCGGTCAAACTCAGTTATCGCTAGGAGTGCCCGGAGGGGGCCCTCCGCCCCCTCTGCGCTTTTCAATATGGAACACCAACAAGCGTTCGAGTCCATCCTCGAGGCGTATCCCGTTCACCTCGACAAGTTCCAGGGCCCGCTCGACCTGCTGCTGCACCTCATCAAGAAACACGAGGTGGACATCTACGACATTCCCATCGCGGCCGTCACGCAGCAATACCTCGCCTACATCGACATGATGGAGGAGCTCAACCTCGATGTGGCGGGGGAGTTCCTGGTCATGGCGGCGACGCTCATTCACATCAAGTCGCGCATGCTGCTGCCGCGCGTCGATCCGGCCCAGGAGGATTCCGACGAGGATCCCCGGGAAGCGCTCGTTCGCCGGCTCCTGGAGCACCAGAAATTCAAGGCCGCCGCGGAACTGCTGCACGAGCGCGAAACCTTGCGCAGCGCCCAGTGGACCCGGCCCGACGGTCCGATTGCCGAGATTGCCGGCGAGGCGCCCGAGCCCGAGGTCGAGGTCGATCTGTTCAGCCTCATCGCCGCGTTCCGGACGGTCGTCGAACGCGCGAAACAGCGGCCGAAGGTGTATCTGCCGAGTGAGCAGATCCCGATTGAAGATCGCATCGAGCAGCTGATGGCGAAGCTGTCCGAAACGGACGCCTGCGGCTTTGAGGATCTCTTCGGCGACGTCCAGAGCCGCGCCGGCATCGTCGTCACCTTTCTGGCGATGTTGGAGATGATCCGGTTGAAGCTGATTCGTGTGTTCCAGTCTGGCGCGATGGGCCCCATTCGCGTCTATAAGCGGGCGCGCCCGGCCGACGCGCCGAAACCGATCCTCGATCCGGAACAGCGTCACGCCGACGAAGTGGCGGCCCATGCGGCGGTGGAAGCCGCTACGGCCTCGCCGACCGAGCCGGAGTAGGGCCCGGCCTTCAGGTCGGGTTGGTGAATGTAGGGCCCGGCCTTCAAGTCGGGCCACGCGGGAACGAGCCACACGCCCAGCAAGAGGTTGTCGAACGTGTCTGACTATTTGAAACCGATCGTCGAGGCCCTGATCTTCGCGTCGCCTGACCCGCTGACGCCGAAAACCTTGTTCAAGCTGCTCGAGGGGGAGCCGCGCGAGGACGTCGAAGCAGCGCTCGCTGCGTTGAAGGCCGACTACGAGCGGCTGGGCGGACTGCAGATCGTCGAGGTCGCGGGCGGCTACCAGATTGTCACGCGCGCGGAGCTCCACGAATGGGTGCGCAAGCTGTTTCACGAGCGGACGACGCAGAAGCTGTCGGTGCAGGCGCTCGAGACGCTCGCCGTGATCGCGTATAAGCAGCCCATCACGGCGCCAGAGATTGCGGAAATCCGGGGCGTCACCAGCAGCGGCGGTGTGCTGTCAACCCTCGTGGAGCGGCACCTGATCAAGACCGTCGGACGCAAGCAGGTCGTCGGGCGTCCGTTCATGTACGCCACGACGCGCGAGTTCCTCGACCGGTTCGGATTGAACGACATCAACGATCTGCCCAAGGTGGAGGAGATGTCGGACGCGCTGGGTTTCGAGCTGCCCGCCGCGCTCATGGAACCTCCGGTCACGACCACCTCGCTGCCGTTTGAGGCCGCGTCGGACGAATCCCAGCCGCAACCACCGGTGCCGCCCGTTGCCGGCGCGGACGAGACCGTCCACTGAAGGCGTCACGACCGGGCCGGCGGGTGGGTGGACAGGCGCCGGACGCGGAAGCCATGGCTCCCATTCGCCTGCAGAAAATTCTGTCCGCCGCGGGCATTGCCTCCCGCCGCGCCGCGGAGACGTACATCACCGATGGCCGCGTGTCGGTGAACGGCCAGACCGTGACCGCGCTCGGGTCGAAGGCCGATCCAGAGAGGGACGACATCCGCGTCGATGGACGTCGCGTCAAGGCGGCAGACCGGCGCTTATACATCCTGATGTACAAGCCGAGAGGCTTCATCACCAGCCGATCGGATCCCCAGCGGCGCCCCACCGTGATCGACCTGCTCGCCAAGGGGGGCGTGCGCGATTACGTGTACCCCGTCGGACGCCTGGACTACGACTCCGAAGGCTTGCTGCTCCTCACGAGCGACGGCGATCTCGCCGCGCAGCTGACGCATCCCAGCCACGAAGTCGAGCGCGAGTACCAGGTAAAGGTCCTCGGCGTGCCCGACGATCACGACCTGGCCCGCCTGTCCAAGGGGATCGTGATCGACGGGCGGAGGACCGAGCCCGCCGACGTCAAGGTGCTGAAGGTGATCGAAGGAACCGGCGCCGAGCACGCGCTGCTGTCGGTGGTGGTCAAGGAAGGACGCAACCGCCAGGTCCGGAACATGTGCGAGGCGGTCGGCCACCCCGTCGATCGCCTGCGGCGGGTCCGCATCGGGCCCATCACGGATCAACATATCCGGCCCGGAGAGTTCCGGGAGCTCGACGGCAAGGAGGTCGCGGCGCTCAAGCGCTCCGCGAAACGAACCGCTGCCCACGGACGACCACGGAAAACCCGGACCGAAAACCAAACCGACAACCGCAAAGCGAGCATCACTCGTCGAGAAGGTCCGCCCAAAAACTGACCAGACGCCACATCGCCGCGAGCGTCGCTGACCGATCGACTTCGGCGTGCGTGATGAGCGGCGTGGCGAGCTGCTGGACGCGGACCCCCCGCGCGCGCAGTGTCTCAGCCAACAGGGTCGATTCCATGGCCGGGATGACGTTGTCGTCGGTGCCGTGCAGCAGGTAGACCGGAGCGGCAGGCACGGCTTCCCGTGCGGGCGACAACATCCGGTCATCGCCAAGCGCGGTGACGTGAGCGAGGAGGACCGAGCCCAGGTGGGTCACATCCCGGTCGTTGACGTTGCGCATCAGGGTGAACGCGGGCTCGGGCAGCGCCACGGCAAGCGCGCGCGCACGTTCGAACTCCGCGGCCGATCGGGCCTTGTCCATGAGATCAAGCCGGGATCCCTCCAGGAAAGTCAGAATCGCGGCTCGCAGGGGCCGCACCTGGTCGGGCGGCACCACGTGCTCGGCGACACTCAACAGGATGATCGCGACGCCGTAATCATGCGGCGGCCGCTCGGTCCCGTCCGCCTGGATGCCGGTGCACAGGTAGCGGAGTGTTCGCGGCAGATCCCCGTGGCCGCCAAACGACATCACGAACGCGACGCGATCGCGCAGCGCGGGCCGCGACGCCGCGATAATCGACAGGCCGCCGGCAAAGCTGATCCCCATCATGCCGACGCGCCCGTCCGGCGCGATCGCTCGCTGCTCGGAGAGCCAGCGCGCGGCGTCTTCAATCATGTCGGTCGTGCGGGGCGTGATGCGGTACTCGGTCAGATCGGCCAGCTCCGCGGTCAGGACCGTGTGACGGACCGATGCGAGATCGCGCGCGAACTGCACGAGCCGCGGCTCCTCCACGCCGGCCGCGTGCACGCCCGGCACCAGGAGCATCGCGCGGTCCGAGGCGCCGCGCGGGACGTACAGACGGGCCCGCAGCTGGCCGCCGCGCCAGGGAATCGTCAGCGTCCGTTCGTCGAACGCACCGGTTTTGACCGCCGCGGCCCGGCGCGCGTACCCTTCCATCCCGGCCGCCTGGACGACGAACGCCGCCGCCCGTAAATAGTCGTTGGCCGCGCCGGCGCCAGAGACGAGCAGGAGCACCCCGGCCACGATCGAGAGCGCTTTTCCTCTGCCGCGCATTGCGCGCGATAATAGCAGGGTGAGCGACCCCTCAAACACGGATCCCCCGTCCCGCCCTTCGACGGGCTCAGGGCGCCCCGAGGCTCTCGAGGGGATCCCGGATCCCGATGCGCGCCGCCGGCGTGGCGCGCCGCATTCGATCATCGCGATCGACGGGCCGTCTGGCGCAGGCAAGGGGACGATCGCCCGCGCAGTGGCCAGGCGGCTTGGATTCCATCACGTGGACACCGGGGCGATGTACCGCGCGCTTGCGTGGAAGGGTCTCCACGACGCCCTCGATTTGTCAGATGAAGAGGCGGTCGCGGCGTTGGCGCGCCGGACCGAATTCGACGTCGGCGACGGGCGCGTCCGTGTGGACGGGCACGATGTCGCCAGCGCGATTCGCACGCCGGAGATGGATATCGCGGCGTCGGCCGTCGCACGCCAGCCGCGTGTTCGCGAAGCCCTGATCGCGCGTCAGCGCGCCCTCGGCGCGCAGGGCGGAGTCGTCATGGAAGGGCGCGACATCGGAACCGTGGTCTTCCCGTCGGCCGGCGTGAAGATTTTCCTGGACGCCTCACCCGAAGAGCGCGCGCGCCGGCGGGCCACCGACCCGGCGCACGCGGCAGGGAAAGGCGCTTCGGCGATCCAGGAGGTCGCCACCGCCCTGGCCGAGCGCGATCGCGTCGATCGCACACGCGCCACTTCACCACTCACCGTGGCGGACGATGCGGTCGTGATCGACACCACGACGCTGTCGATAGAGGAGGCGGTCGATGCGGTGATGGAGGTGGTCGAGGGAATCCTTAATCCCTAATCCTAAATCCCTAAACTAATCCTTAATCTGTGCGGTCGGCTGTCCGCAGTCAGTCTCTATCTCTGTAGTCGTCTGATCGACATCTGCCAGATGACCTCGGCAATCTCGCGCTTGGTGGCCCCGGCGGACAGCGCCTGCCGGATGGTCAGGCGCAACTGCGCGTCGGCCTGCGCCCCCAGCACGGTCAGGGCGGCGATGGTCACCAGCAGGCGGGTGCGGGCATCCAGGCCCTCGGGGTTGAAGGCCTTGCCGAACCAGGCCTCAAGCATGTCCTTGGGCATGGTCGGGAACAGTTTTTCAAAGCCCTTGACGTCGATCCCCTCCAACGCCGGGGCGAAAGCCTTGGCCATCTCCTGGCCTTGGGCCATCATGGCGGTCATCATCTGGGTCCAGGCGTCGGTCATTTGCGCGTCTCTTCCATCATCTAGACCCGCGCACCTAGGTGCGCGACGTGCCCCATCAGCATGGTGAAACCGAGCGACAGGCCGTCTACCTTCTGGTCGACGTGCGCCATGTCCACCTTCATGTCCGCCATGTCGGCCCGCATGGCCGCCATCTCGGCGCGTATTTCGCGCATCTGCACAAGGATCAGGTTCTCGACATTCTCGTTCATGGCGTCCTCCTAGCGGTACGGCGCGTCCATTTCCAGATTGCGGGCGATCTCGGCTTCCCAGCGGTCGCCATTGGCCAGCAGTTTGTCCTTGTTGTAGAACAACTCTTCGCGCGTCTCGGTGGAAAACTCGAAGTTCGGACCCAAGACGATGGCATCGACCGGGCAGGCCTCCTGGCAGAAACCGCAGTAGATGCATTTGGTCATGTCGATGTCGATGTCGTAGCGGGTGGTCCGCCTGCTGCCGTCATCGCGCGGCTCGGCGTCGATGGTGATGGCCTGCGCCGGGCAGATCGCCTCGCACAGCTTGCAGGCGATGCAGCGTTCTTCGCCATTGGCGTAACGGCGCAGCGCGAGCTCGCCGCGGAACCGGGGGGACAACGGGCCTTTCTCGTGGGGATAGTTCAGCGTGACCTTGGGGGCGAAGAAGTATTTCATGCCAAGGGCAAAGCCCTTGATGAAATCCTGCAAGAGGAAATAGCGGGTGGCGCGGTTCCAGTCGATTTGGGTCACGATCTGAAC
>JANNHC010000635.1:0-5191 GCA_031404215.1 Acidobacteriota bacterium | reverse complement strand
CGGGAATGATGTCGCGAACCACGGGGACGGGACACTAGCGTCGCGAACAGCCGACACGCGCAGAGACGCAGAGGATCTCGCGCGGAGAACGCAGAGGTTCGCAGAGGGACACCATTCGCGTCCCGCCGACGCCGGCCTGCGGCCGGCCAGTCAGGAGCGCCCGAGCGTCACAGATACAAGCCGCATCCGGTGCATGGGCGGCTTGTATCTGCGATACTCGGGCGCTCCTGACGCGCGAAGCGCGTGTCGGCGGGACGCCGCAATTGCCGCCTATCCAGGTCTCCGCGTGCTCAGCGATCTGCGCGAGATTCGCCTCACGCGAAGCTCTCGGAGAACCTCACGTAGGGAACGTGAAGGTCGCTAACCTTACTTGATAGATCGAAAAAACATGAAATCTCTGCGAACTCTGCGATCTCTGCGCGAGAGTTTCTCTGCGATCTCTGCCCGAAATCTTTTTGCGCGTTCGCTGCGCGAACCGTATTTGTCGTGATCGATCGGAGATCAGTGACTCAAGGTCCTGACAAGACGCCCGCGCGCATCGCCGGCATGTTCGACGCGATCGCGCCGCGCTACGACCTGCTGAACCACGTGCTCAGCGCGGGCATGGATCGCGGATGGCGCGATCGCGCGATCGACGCGCTGGCGCTGCCGGAGCACGCTCGCGTGCTCGACCTGTGCACCGGCACGGCAGACCTCGCGCTTGCGGCGGTCGCCCGAAGACAAGGCGTGACGGTCATCGGGGTGGACTTTGCAGGGGAGATGCTCAGGATAGGGCTCGCGAAGGTGCGCGGCGCTTCGCTCGAACGCCGTATCCGTCTCGTGCGGGGCGATGCCGCTCGCATTCCCGCAGGCACCGCGACCTGCGACGCCGCGACGATTGGCTTCGGCATTCGAAACGTCGCTGAGCCCGCGCGCGCGCTCGCCGAAATCGCCCGCGTCCTGAAGCCCGGCGGCCGTCTCGCCATTCTCGAGTTCGGCCAGCCGCGGATTCCGGGCATCCGGACGCTGTACTCCTGGTATTTCCGCTACATGCTGCCGCTGGTCGGCCGGCTCATCTCCAAACACCAGAGCGCCTACTCCTACCTGCCGGCATCCGTCGGCACCTTCCCACCCCCCGCCGAATTCTCCAGAATCCTCGCCGCCACAGGTTTTTCACACGTCCAAGCCGTCCCTCTCACCTTTGGCATCGTCTATCTCTTCGTAGCTGAGCGTTCGGGAACCCGGTAGAACCTGGCAGAACACCGCAGAACCTTTGTTATAATCCCTAAGTCCCTAATGTACTTCAACTTCGAGGACTATCGGCCGGACACGCCGACGCTGCCGCGTTCGTTGACTCGCCTCGAAGTCAGCCTCCTGACGGTCGTCATTTACCTGTCGCTCGTGATCCTGATGCTCATCTGGCCGAAGCTGCCGTTTGTTCAGCGATGGCAGGCAGAACGGCGGCAGGAGCTCGCGAAGCTCCAGCAGCAGGAGATCGAGCGCCAGCGCGAGAACGCGCGCTTCGTGTTCGTGGCGCCGCGGGTGGACCTCAGGGCGCGCCAGCCTCCGCCGCGCGCGGAGCTGTCCGACATCGATCGGAAGGCCAGGACCGTGGAGCGGGCCGAGAAGCCGACGAACACGATGCCGTTTGCACGCGGCAACACGTTCGAACGGATGGAGGGCGCCCCTCGGACGCCCGAGCAGCGTACGGCCGACGCCACGCAGCCCGAGCCGGCCGCCAACGAACAGCGACAGGCGATGCCGCTTCCCGAATCGCCGAATGCGACCCAACCTCGAGCCGCCGAGACGCGGGGCGGCTCGTCCACGGGCATTCTGGCTGACGCGATCAGGAACGTGCAGAAGTACGCCCCGCGCGACTCGTACGTGAATCTCAAGGGAGGCGCCGAGCAGGACTTTGCGCCGTCGATTCAGTTCGATACCAAGGGGGTCGAGTTCGGCCCCTGGCTGCGGCGGTTCATCGCCCAGATCCGCCGGAACTGGTTCATCCCCGAGGCGGCGATGTTCCAGAAGGGGCACGTCGTCATCACGTTTTTCGTGGGCAAGGACGGCCGAATCACGGAGCTGAAGGTGTTGAAGCCGTCCGAGGTCGACGCGTTCACCCGTTCGGCGTTCGGGGCGCTTGCCACGTCGAACCCCACGCAACCGCTGCCTCCGGAATATCCGGACGATCGCGCCTTCTTCACCATCACGTTTTACTTCAACGAACACCCCGGATCATGATCAATCCGACGCGCCCGCAGCAGATCGGCCTGCTGGTGGTGCTCGCGGCGCTCGTGGCGCTCGCGCTCGTGCGCGCCATCGCGGCCCGGTGATGGCGCGGCCGCAGTTTGTCGCCATTCTTGGTCCCACCGCGACCGGTAAGAGCGCGTTGGGCGTCGCGCTCGCGCGGCGGTTCGACGGCGAGATCGTCAGCTGCGATTCCACCGCCGTGTATCGGCGTTTCGACATCGGCACCGACAAGGTCGCGCCTGCCGACCGTCACGGCGTTCCTCACCACCTCCTCGACGTGGTCGAGCCGGCCGAGGAGTATTCCGCGGCTCGATACGCCCGAGAGGCGGCCTCGACAATCCGGGACATTACCGCGCGCGGCCGTCTGCCGATACTGGTCGGCGGCACGGGACTCTACTACCGGGCGCTGACCCGCGGCTTTTTTCCGGGCCCCAGCCGTGACGAGCCGCTGCGCGCGAGGCTCGAGCGGATTGCAGATCGGCGCGGAGTCGAGCGGCTGCACGCCCTCCTCGGTCGAGTCGATCCCGAGTCCGCGGCACGGATACAGCCGCGCGATCGCAAGCGGCTTGTCCGGGCCCTCGAGGTGTATTTGCTGACGGGCCGGCCGCTCACGGAGCATTTCGCCGATACCCAGTCGCCGCTGCCCGAGTACGGCGTGCTGCCGTTTGCCTTGCAGATTCCGCCGGAGATGACCGCGGCGCGGGTCAGCGCGCGCGTGGACGCGCAGTTCGAGCAGGGCCTGCTCGATGAGATTCGCGCCATCCTGGCGTCGGGTGTCCCCGAGACGGCGCACCCGTTCACCGGATTGGTGTATCGACAGGCGCTCGAACACCTTCATGGCGTGCGTGACGAGGCCGCGACCCGTGAGCTCATCATTCGAGAGAATCGGCAGTACTCGCGGCGGCAGTTGATCTGGTTCAGGAAAGAGCCTAATCTACAGTGGATTCACGCCGCAGGCGACCGCGAGGAGACTCAGGAAGAGGTCGCTCGTGTCCTCGCGGCCATGGAGATTTGCCGCGATGCCATCAACCCGTGAGTCCAAGCCCGCCTCCGCTCAGCCGAACATTCAGGACGTATTCCTGAACTACGCGCGGCGCGAAAAATTGCCGGTGCACATCCGCCTCATGGACGGGACCGAGCTCGAAGGTCGGGTGAAGAATTTCGATCGCTTTGCCGTCATCGTGGAACACAGCGGCGCCGATCACATGATCTTCAAACATGCGATTGCCGCGATCCGTTCCCCCCGGCCGATGAGCAATTACTACTCCTCGCACGAAGCCTGATTGGACACGTCGTCTGCTCCGGACCGCGTCATCCTGATCGTGCTCGACAGCGTGGGCTGCGGAGAACTGCCGGACGCGCGCGATTACGGGGACACGGGCAGCGACACCCTCGGTAACATCGCCCGCCGCATCCCCCTTCACCTTCCGCACCTGCGGCGCCTTGGTCTGGCGAAAGTCTCGACGGTCAACCGTGTCGTGCCGGAGCCCGATCCTGCCGGAGCGTTCGGCCGCATGGCCGAGGCGTCCCCCGGCAAGGACTCCGTCACCGGCCACTGGGAGCTCATGGGCCTCGTCCTCGAGCGACCGTTCCCGGTCTTTCCGACCGGATTTCCCCCCGAGGTCATCGCGGAGTTCGAGCGGCGCATCGGCCGTGGTACGCTGGCGAACAAGCCGGCGAGCGGCACGGCTATCATCGAAGAGCTCGGCGCCGAACACGTTCGCACCGGCAAACCGATCGTGTACACGTCCGCCGACAGCGTGTTCCAAATCGCCGCGCACGAAGACGTCGTGCCGGTTGCGGAGCTCTATCGGTGGTGCGAGATCGCGTACGAGCTCGTCGGTGCAGGCATGGGGGTCGCCCGTGTGATTGCGCGTCCGTTCATTGGGGGCGCGGACGCCTTCCGCCGCACCGCCAACCGCCGCGACTTTGCGCTCACACCCTTCGCGCCGACACTCCTCGATCGCCTCAAGGATGCCGGCCATCCGGTCGTCGCCATCGGCAAGATCGAAGATCTGTTTGCCGGCCGAGGCATCACGGCCGCCACGCACACAGCCAGCGACGATCAGGGCATGGACGAAGTGCTGCGGGCGATGGCGTCCTCGTCTGGCGGTTTGATTTTCGCAAACCTCGTTGACTTCGACACGCAGTTCGGCCACCGCAACGACGTCGCCGGCTACGCCGCAAACCTCGAGCGCGTCGATGCCCGGCTCGGTGAGTTGCTCGCGCGCTTGGGCCCACGCGATCTGCTCGTTGTGACAGCCGATCACGGCAACGACCCGACGACCCCGAGCACCGATCACGCGCGGGAGTACGTGCCTGTATTTGTGACCGGCGCTTCGGTTCGCGCCGGTGTGGACCTCGGCACCAGGCAGTCATTCGCCGATCTGGGCCAGACACTCGCCGAGCTCTTTCACGTGGGGCCGCTGGAGCATGGAAAGAGCTTTCTGGGAGATGTTCTGATTTAGCTATGAGAGCGGGGAGAGCGATACATCGCGCGGAGCCCGCAGAGGGCGCTGAGCGAGCGGCGGTCGCCGTCCGCCGGCGCCGGCCTCCGGCCGGCCAGGCAGGAGAGCACGAGAGCCACAAATACAAGCAGCGCTTGATCCTTGGCTGTTTGTATTTGCGGCTCTCGTGCTCTCCCGCCGCGCGAAGCGCGAGTCGGCGGACGGCTGTTGGCCGCTCGTCCGTGTCTCCGCGTGCTCAGCGTCTCTGCGTGATCCTTTCGTGGCCTGAGACTGCGTGAAAGCAGCGTGACACCGTGACGAACATACGTGAGCAGCTCGAGCACCGTGAACGTGAGATCCTGGCGCCGCAGGCTGCCAAGAGCGGGGACAGTCGCGGCCGTCTCCGGCCGGAACCAGAAGATCCCATCCGGCCTTCCTTTCAGCGCGATCGCGACCGGGTCATCCACTGCAAGGCCTTCCGCCGCCTGAAGCACAAGACGCAGGTGTTTTTCGCG
>JANNHC010000634.1:0-5550 GCA_031404215.1 Acidobacteriota bacterium | reverse complement strand
CGATGCAGCTCCGCCGGACACTCATCACACCACCTGTCCCCGCCAACCCACCGCGATGAGTGGAAAGCTTGCGCGCTCGGCAGGGCTCATCAGCATCGCGACGATGGCGAGCCGGCTGCTGGGCGTCGCCAGGGAGATGGTCCTGGCGGCGTTCTTCGGCGCGGGCGGCGGCATCGAGATGGACGCCTTCAACGTCGCGTTCCGTGTGCCGAATCTGCTGCGCGATCTGTTCGCCGAAGGGGCGATGACGGCGGCGTTCGTGCCGACCTTCACGCGGACCCTCGCGGAACGGGGGCGCGAGGCGGCCTGGCGGCTTGGCAACCTCGTCATCAATGCGCTGCTCGTGGTGACGGGCATCCTCGTGGTGCTCGGGATCGTCTTCGCGTACCCGATTACACATGCGATCGCGCCGACATTCGCGGACAAGCCCGGTCAGCTCGAGCTGACGACGCAGTTGACGCGCATCATGCTGCCTTTCCTGACGACCGTCGCGGCGGCCGTCGCCATGATGGGCATGCTCAATTCGCTGCGCCGGTTCTTCATCCCCGCGTTGTCGCCCGCGATGTTCAACGTCGCGACCATCCTCTGCGCATTCGCACTGGTGCCGGTGATGCCGGGGTTGGGCCTTCCACCGATCGCGGCCATCGCGATCGGGACGCTGCTCGGCGGGATCGGACAGGTCGCGCTGCAGTGGCCCCTGCTGAGGAAGGAAGGGTTCCGCTATCGCCCGGTCCTTGACTTCAAAGATCCGGCCCTTCGGGAAGTGCTGCGTTTGATGGGGCCGGGGACGCTGGGCCTGGCCGCCGTGCAGATCAACGTGTTCGTCAACACGTATCTCGCGACGAGCCAGGAACAGGGTTCGGTCTCGTGGCTGACCTATGCGTTCCGGCTGATGTATCTGCCGATCGGACTCTTCGGCGTGGCGATCGCCACGGCGGCGTTGCCGGACATCGCGCGCCGGGCGAACGAAGGAGACATGGGCGGGATGCGCCGTACGATTTCCGGCGCGCTCCGCATGATGCTGATGCTGAATGTGCCCGCGACGATCGGGCTCATCGCGCTGGCACACCCCATCGTGGCACTCCTGTTGGAGCGTGGGAAGTTCACGGCGCACGACACGGCTGCAACGGCAGCGGCCCTCATGTTCTATGCACCGGGGCTGCTCGGCTACTCCGCCGTAAAGATTGCCTCGCCGAGTTTCTATTCGCTTCGCGACAGCCGCACGCCGGTCACGGTCAGCGTCGTGTCGGTCCTTGCCAACCTCGCCATCAATCTCGTGCTGGTGAGAGTCATGGGCTATCGCGGCCTGGCGCTTGGCACAGCGATCGCCGCCATGTTCAACGCGGGCACGCTGCTGTGGCTCCTCCGCCGCAGGCTCGGGGGCCTCGAGGGCCGGCGTGTCGCGGTGTCATTCGCTAAAATTACCGCGGCGTCAATCGCGATGGGCCTCGCGGCGCACTACACCTCCGAGTGGCTCGGCGGACGCCTCCCACCTTCCGGCACGATGTGGCGTGCCGTCGAGTTGACGGCCTCCATCACGGCGGGCATCGTCGTGCTCGTCGGGTCGGCCCGCCTGCTCCGTATCGCGGAGTTCGACGAGGCGTTCGCCCGGGTCCTCCGGCGCCCGAGACCGGCGGGATGACCCTCCGTTTCGACACCGCGGCCACTGAGAGGCCGCCATCATGATCTCCCGCCTGCGGCTTCATCCGACGATTCTCCTGATGGCGGCGGCGCACCTGATGGTTGACGGCTACAGCAATATCTACGCCCCGATGCTGCCGCTGCTGATCCCTCGGCTCGGGCTCACGCTCGCGGCGGCTGGCACGTTGACGATGCTCTTTCAGCTGGCCGCGTCGGTGGCGCAGGTGGGCTTCGGTCATCTTGCGGATCGGTGGCGGCCGCGAACGCTGATCACCGTAGGTCCGATCGTCGCCGTCAGCGTGCTGAGCCTCGTCGGCCTGGCGACGACCCGGCTGGCGCTGGCCGCGATCCTTATCACCGGCGGGCTTGGGGCGGCGGCGTTTCATCCGCCCGCGGCGGCGCTCGCCCACCGGCTGGGCGGCCACCGTCCCGGCCTCGCGATGTCGGTGTACATCACCGGGGGTACACTGGGATTCTCGCTCGGACCCCTGTTCTTTGCGCCGTTCGCCGAGCGGTTCGGCATGGAGTGGACCCCGATCCTCGCACTTCCCGGCCTCGCGGTGGTGGCATTTTTCCTGCGGCGCGTGCCACCGATCCAGGTGCATCCTTCTTCGCGCGGCGGCTTCGGGGCTCTACGCCCTTATGCGAAACCACTCGCGCTTCTCTACACCATCGTCGTTCTCCGTACGCTCGCCTCCCTGACGTTCGCGACCTTCGTGCCCGTCATGCTGACGCGGCGCGGGATGTCGATTGGAGAGGCGGGGGCAACGGTTGCGCTGTACCTCTTCGGCAGCGGCGTGGGAGGCTTCTTCGGCGGTCCGGCGGCGGACCGATTCGGCGCGCGGAAGGTCATCGCGTTGTCGCTCGTGATGTCCTGCCCGTTTCTCTTCGTCGCGCCGTTCCTGAGCGGCTGGCCGTTTGTCGTCGTGCTGGCGATCGGCGGCGTGTTCCTGCAATCGACGCTGCCCGTGAACGTGACCTTCGGCCAGTCCCTTGCGCCGGTGAGCGCGGCCACGGTCTCGTCGTTGATGATGGGCTTCGCCTGGGGGACAGGGGGCTTGAGCGTCCCTTTCATGGGAATGATCGCCGATCGGATCGGTATCGAACACACGCTCGTCGGTGTCTCGGTCATTCCGCTGCTTGCGGCCGCCTTCGCGCTTCCCCTCCCCGCGGGGTTCCGCGGGTCGGGGCCGTACCAACCAGCCAACGTGGTACGATAGTTTCTTTCCCCGGCGAACGATGACCCGTTACGCGCGCCCCAACACGTCAAGTTACTCGTTCGGCCCCGGGCCCATTACGCCGGCGGTCAAGTGGATCATCTGGGCGAATGTCGCCGCATTTGTCGCGACCGTCATGTCTCACGATCTCATCTACGTGTTCGGGGTCATCCCATCCGACGTGATCGAACGCCATTGGATCTGGCAGCCGATCACCTACATGTTCATGCACGCCGGGCCCACCCACATCCTGTTCAACATGCTGGGCGTCTGGATGTTCGGCGTCGAACTCGAGCGGATGTGGGGGACCAACTTCTTCCTGCGCTACTACGCCGTCACCGGGATCGGCGCGGCCATTACGACGATCGTGGTGTCGCTGCTGCCCTTCGAGGTGACGGCGCGGACGTACGGGACCGTCACCGTCGGCGCGTCCGGCGCGCTCTTCGGCCTTCTCCTCGCCTTCGCCCTCTACTATCCCGATCGGCCGATCCTGATGGCCATGCTGTTTCCGATTCCGGCGAAGTACTTCGTCGTCATCATCGGCGCGCTCTCGTATTTTTCATCGCCTGGCGGAGTCGCTCATGCCGCACACCTCGGTGGCGTGGTCTTCGGGTACCTCTACCTGCAAGGCGGCCGCGGCGGGCTCACCGCGGAACTGAAGTATCGCTACCTGAAATGGAAGATGAACCGGCTTCGCCGGAAGTTCGATGTCCACACTGGCGGTCGTTCAGACTGGGACCGCAAGGTCCACTGACCCAATCCTCAATCCGTGATCCCTCATCCAGATCAGGGACTAGGGATCAGGGATGGTGAAAATACGTGTCGGTATGATCGAGCCAGTCCTGGCGAATCGGGCTGAACAGATCCAGCTCGAAGGTGTCGTCGAGCGCTTCCGCCTGGTGCTCGACCCACGAGGGACTGTGCAGGACTTCCCCTTCCCGGACGGTGATCTCTTCGCCGTTGATCAGAAACTGCAGGGCTCCCTGGAGCACGTACGTCATCTGCTCGCTTTCGTGCGAGTGCATCGGCACGAGCGCCCCCTTTTTCAGGTACACCTGGGCGACCATTTCCCGCTCGCCCGTCACGATCTTGCGCGAGATCATCTCGGTGACCTTCTCGAGGGCGATCTCGTCCCATCGATGGAGGCGGACCGTCTGTACACCCACGCTCACGTCCTTTCCCCGGCTGAAAAAAAGGGGAATTATACCTTGCGTTCGCCGAACCGTCGCGCCGGCCGTCCGGGCGTGACCGGCGGCCCGATGTTATAATCCGGGTTTGGCCGGGAGGCGATTGCCCCTTTCGGCGAGCGGGACCCGCAGAACCCACAAGGACTCCGCGCGCATGAAAGGAACGGCGGTCAGCCACGGCAGCAGCGTTCGGACGGAGCGTGAAGGCGTCGAGTCCGCGGGCCTGGCGCGCGAAGACTTCCTGCGCGCCTACCGCACGATGGTTCTCTCCCGCCGGATCGACGACAAGGAGATCCAGCTCAAGAATCAGAGCCTGATCTACTTCCAGATCAGCGGCGCGGGACACGAGGCCATCCTGGTCGCCGCGGGCCTGACGCTCAAGCCGGGCCACGATTGGTTCTACCCCTACTATCGCGACCGCGCGCTCTGCCTGACGCTCGGCGTCACCCCGTTCGAGATGTTCCTGGCCGGCGTGGGTGCCAAGGACGATCCGAGTTCCGGGGGACGCCAGATGCCGTCGCATTGGGGACACCAGCGGCTCAACATCGTGTCCCAGTCGAGCCCCACCGGCACCCAGTGCCTCCAGGCGATCGGATGCGCCGAGGCGGGCCGGCTGTACGAACAGGTCCCGGGCATCGAAGGGCGCGAGGAGAAGTTCCGGCACGACGAGGTCGTCTACCTGTCGGTGGGCGAAGGCGCGACGAGTGAAGGGGAGTTCTGGGAATCGCTGAACTCCGCGTGCCTCGGGAAGCTTCCGCTCGTCTGCGTCGTCGAGGACAACGGATACGCGATCTCGGTCCCGGTTGAAGTGCAGACCGCCGGAGGCGACATCTCGAAGCTCGTCGCCTCCTTTCCCGGGCTCCTCGTCCAGAGCATAGACGGCACGGACTTCGTCGCCAGCTATCGTGCCATGTCCGAAGCCGTCGCCTACGCGCGGGCGGGCCACGGGCCGGCGCTCGTCCACGCCAAAGTCACCCGGCCCTACTCGCACTCGCTCTCCGACGACGAGAAGTTGTACAAGACGGCGGACGAGCGCGCGGACGAGGCGAAGCGCCGATCCCTCCGATCGATGCGTTGGCAGACGGGTACACGTCGCGCGTTCACGAGCTCGGGATCGACGAAGGCGCGACGCTTCTCCACCCGCGTTCGTTCGAGGCGGCGCCGGAGAACGCCGAGCGGCTCGGCGCGTTGGTGTTCACGAACGTGGATCCGTTCCTGCGGCTCGCGGCCCTGTCGCGTCCCGCGCCGTGCGTGTGCCTGATGCGCGTCGTCAGCGACGCGGCGGGTGCCGCGCTCGCTCGGAGTTTCGACGAGCCCGTGGAAGTTCTTTCGGGCTCCGCCGGCGAGCCGGACGGCGATCTCCGCGCGATGTGACCACCGCGCCGTTTCGACCGCGCGTGTTTCCGGGCACAATCCGTGGTCCGCGCGGCCGATAATGGAGCGCACTAGACCGCGAGCCCCAAGTATGTCCGACCCCAAAAAAGTTCACGAGATCCTGAAGCGGC
>JANNHC010000633.1:0-6909 GCA_031404215.1 Acidobacteriota bacterium | reverse complement strand
GAGTCAACCGGGAGCACGAGTAAACACTTTGTTCCCGATGGCCTGATTGCGCTTTCTGCAAGGCCGCAGCTGCCTCCTGGCCGCAGCAATTTCATCGTCCATACCCGGCGGCCACAGTGTCCTCGAAATTCCGAACACTTGTGGGTGGCAGGCAACATGCAAACTGGAAGTGGTTTCAAAACCTCACGCGGGTGGCCACGAACGGGGCGCCCCGCTTGGCGCGCAGGGGCGTCCCACGTGACAGGCGCTTTTCGGCACGAGCACCAAGTGGGGCTGTTCGCGGACAGGAACCGCTACCGGGTTTTGCAACCATCTCCAGTAGACCGGAGCGCCCATGCACATCAAGGTTCAGAACGGAACTCCTGCCGACAGTGAAAGCAGCCTCTGCGCCACTTGCCGTTGCTCGACCATCATCCGGGGCCGCACCCTCGACGAAGAACTCGTCGTGTGCAGCGCGTTGGGGTTGCGTGGCGTCCAGATCACGTTCAAGGTCACGTTCTGTTCCGACTACGCCGACAAGCGATCGCCTTCGTACATGGAGATGATCCAGGACGCGTGGATTCTTCAGCCCGGATCGCGCAAACGGCCCGCCGGTTTCATCCGCGGCAGTGAGCTGCAGGAGGAAGAGCTGTTCGACCTGCGGTCGAATGCCCGGCGGCGCGGCAAATAGCGGCAGTGAGCCCGTTTTCTGTCGACTTGCGCCTTCCTGGATGTGAAGGCATTCCATTCGTTGAGTCGAATTGCACTGCTGGCGGCGGTTCTCGCCGGCAGCGCCGGTGAGGCCTCGGCCCAGCCAGAACCGCGACTCACCCGCGGGGATGTCGCAGGGGCCATCGGCTGGCTGTCCGCCAACACGCAGTCCTCAGCGCCCTACGACGACGAAAACTGGGTCAGCAGCTTGTTCGGAGCGGCTTCCGCCGGGTGGCACTGGACCGACCAGCTGAAGACGGAACTGGACGTCGGGGCAGGCACGACGGCCCGCGCGTTCAGCGGAGGTCCGATCACAATCGACGGACGCCCTGCATACACCTCGACGGCATCCAGGTTTTCAAGACGGACGCTCGGGATCAGTCAGCAGTATCAGTTCTTCAACAACGTCTGGTTTCATCCACACCTCGCCGCCGGCGCACACGTCACGTGGGAACGCCGGACTGATCACATCGCACCGATCCTGCTGTACGACGCCGTGGCGCGCACGAGCCGGATCGTAACGCCGGAACGAACCGAAGGCCCGCGAACGTCGGTCACGGTCAGACCCTTTGTCGCTGCCGGCTTCAAAGCCTACCTGACCGAACGGGCATTCTTCCGCAACGATCTGCGGATTGCACTTCGCGGCGGGGCGGACGAGACCGTGCTCCGCATGGGCTTCGGGTTTGATTTCTAGTTTTGGAAAGCGAGCGGATATGTTGAAAGCCGTAAACCAGGCGATGGCTGTCGTGATGTGTGCGGCGATTGCCGCATCCGGGTGCGCCACAAGTGGAGCCACGCGCATCTCGGCGGCACGAGCACCCGCACCGGAAGGCGCCAGTCGCGCCGTGCTCGTCGAGTACGTGCAGAAGCTGCCGCCTGGAACGGCGGTCCGCATCGCTCGCGCGACGGGGCGCTCGCTGCGAGGCACGCTGATGAAGGCGACCGACCAGAGTCTCTTCGTTCAGCCGAAGACCCGCATCCCGGAAGGCGTCGTCGAAATCCCCATGGACGATGTGCTGAGCGTCACGCCGGATGCGCCGAGCGGCAGCAATCTTGGGAAGGCGATTGGCGTTGGTGCGGCCGCTGGCGCGGGGGCCGCGCTCGGGATCTTCCTGATCATTATCGCGGCGTTGTCCGACTGACCTGCCCGGCGCGGCGAGTCGCGCGGGCGTGCGGTCTCAAAGGGTCGCGCTGCACGAATATCATCATGCGGCGTTCTACTCGGCGCGAATCGCGCGAACGGGATCTATGCGCAGCGCGCGCAAGGCGGGCACCAGACTCCCGGCCAGGGTCATCGCGAGACCGAGCGCGCTCGCGCTGAGAAACTGGCGGCAGCACCGCATTGAGACGGTGAGATAACGGAGCCAAACAAGGTTTAGTCTGTTTGCTCTGCTTACTCTGTGGTAAGTAAACACTGTCTTCTCCGCCCACTCCGGCACCTCGAGGAGTGCAAGTTCCCGGATTGAAATGTAGAGTGCGCCCGACCCGCACGTGAAACCGTGGCGAAGGAATCAACCATGAAACTGTCAGCTCTCGTCGTTGCCGGATGCTGCCTGTGCGGCGTGGCCTTTGCGCAGGAGGCGTCGCCCCTCACGCCGAAGGGACTCCAGGCCGCACTCGCCGCCAAGCCGGAAGGAGCCGAGGCCGAGAAGCTCGCCGAACGAATTCGGAGCTATTTTGGCGGCAGCGAAAGCCTGGTGAAAGGCTCCGCCGCGAAGATAGACGAGCTCACGGTCGCGTGGGCGCTCGAAGCGCCGCAGCTGCCGCCCAATGCTGTGACACGCGTCGTAGCCGATGTCGGCAGCCTGAATCTGCCGTTGGTGAAAGTCGGGACGAGCGGTGTGTACGCGGGCGTTGCGACGCTGTCGCACGGCGCGGCGCTCACCTGGCATTACGAAGCGGGCGATCGACGCTTTGGCGGTGCGCAGCTCGAAGTCTACGACACCCATCCTGACGGCCGCGAGCGTCCGGGGGTCCCCAAGGGCACCGTCAAGCAGATGCCGCCGTGGGAAAGCAAGATCTTCAGCGGCACGAAGCGCGACTGGTGGGTCTACGTCCCCGCGCAATACAAACCGGAGACCCCGGCGGCAGTGATGGTGTTCCAGGACGGCGCCGGACCAAAAGATTACGTGCCCACCGTTTTCGACAATCTGATTGCCGAGGGAGACATGCCCGTCACGGTGGGCGTGTTCATCCAGCCGGGAATCCGGGCCGATGGCCGGGCGAACCGGAGCTTCGAATACGACACGCTCTCCGATCAATACGCGCGGTTCCTGCTCGAGGAGATCCTGCCGGAAGTTGAAAAGACCGTGAAGCTCCGCCACGACGCCGCGAGCCGCGCGATCTCGGGCGCAAGCAGCGGCGGGATCTGCGCATTCACCGTCGCATGGGAACGTCCCACCGAGTTCAGCAAGGTCCTGTCCTGGATCGGGAGCTTCACGAACATCGCGAGCGGCATGACCGTGCGTGAAGGGGGCCACAACTACGAGGCGCTGGTGCGCAAGACCAACCCGCGCAAGCCGATACGGGTCTTCCTCCAGGACGGTGCGAACGACCTGGACAACGCGAACGGCAACTGGCCGCTCGCCAACCAGACGCTCGCCAAGTCCCTCGCGTTCGCCGGGTACGACTACAAGTTCGAATACGGGAACGGCTTCCACAGTAATCGCCACGGCCGCGCGATTCTCCCTGATTCGCTGCGCTGGCTGTGGCGGGATTACCATCCCCAGTAGCGCGCGTTCGGATCCCGATGCGGTCGCGCGTCTACCTTGTCAAGGTCCCCGGCGACTTCCACTGGATGACGTGATAGGTCGCCGGCGTGTCGCCGACGTTCCGGATGCTGTGCATCTGGTTCGACGCCTGGAAGATCACGGACCCGGGCCCGACGCGCTGTATCTGCCCGTTGACCAGCGATTCGACGGTGCCTTCCTTCACGATCAACAGCTCCTCGGCTGGATGCTGATGCGGCGGGTGCGGCGTCTCGCCAGGCCTGAGCGTGGTGATATGCATTTCGAGCTCGTCGAGCGTCGCCGTGGGCCGCTGCACGACCCGGCGGACGCTTCCCGTTTTGTTTGGCTCCGCCTTCATCGCCGTCCAATCGAAGATCGTCGAACCCATGACCGCCGTCTGCGACGACACGACGGTCAGGCCGCCCACCATGACGACGGCGCCGAGCAGCGCCACGAACATGTCTCTACGCGTTACCATGAGCACCTCCTTCAGCCTGCGACACATTCAAGGCCTCGTCGGCCCCTTCAGCTTCCATGCCTCGTCGAAGAAACCCTGCGACTCGACGAACAGCGTCAGATAGTTATGGTTGTTCCCCGACAATACTGGCGCCTGGCGGCAGGGTCGTAGTTCTCGGGTATCGAGAGAATGTAGGGCTGGGCTGAGCCGTCGATCCTGGAGTAGAAGCCGCGCACTCCGCTCACGGTCACCCACGGAGCGGTTCCATGGGCGAGCTGTTGCGCACGCTCGCTGCCGGTGGCGAGCGTCTGCAATGCCGTGCCGGCGGGCGTGCTGCCCCTGGCCGCGTACAGGCGTTCGTCGTATTTCAGCGGTCGTCGAACCGCGTCGAGATAGATCTCGACATCGGCGACCCGGTCCGCCATGGATCCCGACCGATAGGTCTTCTTGAGCGACGCGATTCTTGCGGATAGCGCGTCCACCGCCGACTGGAGCGTGGCCCTCTCCTCCGCCGTGACGCCCGTTCCAAGCGGCGGATACTGCGCCCGAACTGGCGGCGACGGGTTCTGCGCGGTCCCCGTCCAGACGCTCGCGAAGAGCAACCCGGAACAGACCAGCGCACGCGGCAGCCCGGCGGCGACGAATCGACTCATGTCAACCTCGATTGAACCGACTCGCGGCTATACGACCGACAACCACATTTCACCATTCCGTCGGCTCGTAATCCTTGAGGAACTTGCCCCAGACATGGGTTCGGCAGTTGATGCCACTGATGATCGGATCGAGGATTCGGGCCGCGCCATCGACGATGTCGAGCGGCGGGTGAAAGCGCTGCTCGGCGGTCTTGCGCGCCGCGATCTCCGCCGGATCCTCGTCGGTCACCCATCCTGTGTCCACGCTGTTCATGTGAATGCCGTCGCCATGGTAGTCGGTGGCGGCGGTCCGCGTCATCATGTTGAGCGCCGCCTTCGCCATGTTCGTATGCGGGTGGCGCGTGGTCTTGCCCCTCCGGTAGAACTGCCCTTCGACCGCGGAGACGTTGACGATGTGTTTGTCGCGTCCAGGGGTGCGGACCATGAGCGGCTTGAGCCGCGCATTGATGATGAAGGGAGCGACAGCGTTGACGAGCTGCACCTCGAGCACTTCGACCGTGGACACTTCCGCGAGCAGCAAACGCCACGAGTTTCGGCCGCGGAGGTCCACCTGCTGCAGATCCTGATCGAGACGTCCCTCCGGGAAGATGTCCGTCTGGCCGGGGCGGTCCTCGCCTAGCAGCACCACCTGCGACAACGCCGCCGCGTGTGTAAGCCCGAGCAGCATGGACGCGCCCGCGTCCGGCGTCGTTTGCGGCCCGTTCCTGAGGACTGCCGGGACGCCGCCACGTCTTCTCTCGTCGCTGCCAATCATTGTCCGCACATGCCCGGGCATGCCATCGAGCGCCGCCTTCTCCTGGGCCATCATGTGCGCGTAGAAGTCCGGTGGACGACGGACGGTCTGGCAGGCGTTGTTGATGATGAAGTCCAGCCGGGCATGAGTCGCGTCGAGCCTCGAGCAGAACGCTTCCACGCTTCGCGTGTGGCGCAGGTCGAGACCAAAGATTTGGAGACGATGTCCCCATTGGCCGAAATCCGGCTCCGACGCGTAGCGCGCCGCGCAATTGCGGGGGAACCGTGTCGTCACAATCAGCTGGGCTCCGGCGCGCAGGAGTTTGAGCCCTGCCTGGTATCCGATCTTCACGCGCCCGCCCGTGAGCAGCGCGACCCGGCCGCGAAGATCCGCAACCTCGGTGCGCTTCGCGAAGTTCAGCTCCGCGCACAGGGGGCACAGCTGGTCGTAGAAGTGGTGGATGCGTGTATAGGCGACCTTGCAGACGTAACAGACCCTCGCATTCAGCGCCTCGTCAGGGGCTGGTCGATCCGAGGACGCCGAGTCGTCGATCCTGTCCCATGGCTCGAACCGCACGGGCGGAAAGACGTTCGGGGTCGTGAACATCGGTTGTCGCCGCAGCGATCGGATTCCCGTGTTTTCGAGCAGCCTCTCGTCCCGGTCGGCGACCAACGCCTTGCGCCGGCGCTCGGCGGCTTTCACGCGCTTCCGGCGCGCGATCGGATCCGGATTGTGGACCGCGGCGACGGCCCTGTGCAGGCGCTGCCGGACCCCTCCCGGCAAACGGTCGAGAAGTCCCCAGTCTGCCGCGAGCGTTTCGAGCAGCTCGGTCGCGACCCGGGCCTGCTCGACGAGTGATGTCTCACGGCGCTCGGCTGCCGTGGTTTCTATGGATGCCACGGATAGAGATTACACTCAACTCTCGAGACGGATCACACGTCCAATACGCCATGGCTGACGATCTCAAAGCTGCCCTGCGATCGCTCCGGTCGTCGAAGACCTTCACGGCGGTCGCCCTGATCGTGCTGGCCCTGGGTATCGGCGCCAGCACCGCCATCTTTTCGGTGGTTGACGCGGTCGTCCTCCGCGGGCTGCCCTTTGATGAGCACGACCGGCTGGTCGCTGTCGGGGAACGGCGTCCGCCGGGTCCGAACCCGGACCCGATGCGGGACCCGGATGGACTCTCGAGCGCCGCGCCGCAGAACTACATGGACTGGGCCGCCCAGCAGCGCGTCTTCGACTCGATCGCGACGATCGCCGGAGGCGTGGATCCGATGGTGGCGCTCAGGGCTGAATAGCGGCCGCGAATCGTGGCCCGCAGCTCTGGGACGATCGCGAAATCAGCTCCGCCACTCCGGCGCGTAGTCACGGTCGCGCCGTTTTTTTTCCACTCGGAGACTCAACGCAAACAGGGCGAACACTTCGACCAGCCCGATGAACGCGTAAATCGCGAAGCGCGTGAACGCGCCCGGCTCTGGAAAGCAGATATCGCCGGCGTCGATGCAGCGCTGCACCATGCGATCGAGCTCGACGTACTCGCGCATGATCATGGCGAACGCCCACCCGAAGATAACGGCCGTGCCGGCTATGTTGCCAAAAATCATCCCGCCTTTCCGCCAGAACGGGAACGCCACGATCAGGCCGGCG